>CAXUNA010000082.1:0-10490 GCA_964252095.1 uncultured Jatrophihabitans sp.
GTCGTGGTCGACGTCAGCGGCGACGCCACCCACGCCGCCGCCACCCTGCGGGCGACCCCCGGCGTGGCGTTTGCCGAGGCGAGCCGGGCGGTGGTCGGCATGAACACCGGCGGCACGCCGCTGCCCGCCGCGGCCGCGCCGACCTCGTCCGCGGACGCGTCACCGACCGCCACTGCCGCGGTGCCCGGTGTCTACCCGAACGCCGCGCTCAAGACCTCGCTCGCGAGTTACCTCAACGCCGGGGGCGTCGACGCCGTCCCCGCCTGGTCGAGCCTCGCGGCGCGTACCGGTGCCCTGCCCGGCACCGGCACCCGGATCACCAACGTCTCGATCGGCGACCTCACCGACGCATCCATGAGCTCCGACCCGTCGGTGCAGTTCTACGGCCCGACGACGGTGGTCAAGGGCGGGCAGCGCTACCTCGACCTGCCGTCGCTGCCGCTCATCCCCACCTACACCGCCTCCGGTTCGGGCACGCTCGACCCGCTCGGCGCGACGACGGAGCAGGACCCGCTGCTCGGCGAGGTCCTGCTCGACTTCGGCGTCATGGCCCCGTTGCCGCACGGGTCGCAGCGTTCCGGCGAGACCGGCACCGGCGCCACCGACCTCATCGGCATCGCGCCCGGTGCGTCGTACCGGCTCGTCGTGCCGCAGGTGCCGACCAACGACCAGATCGCCGTCGCGCTCGTCGCGGCCGCGCGCCAGACGCCGAAGCCCGACGTCATCACCGCGAGCCTCGGGTTCGGCACCGACACCGAGGGCTACCCCGGGCGCTATCTCGAGGACGACCCGGTGCTGCAGGCGACGATCGCCGCGATCGTGCACCGCTACGGCGTCGTCGTCAGCATCTCGGCGAACGACGGCACCCGGCTCTACACGCCGACCTCGGTCGGCCCCGATGGTGGCAGCACGCCGACCGACCGCACCACCGACCCTGCGGGATCGACGACGATCGACGACATCGCCGCCTCGACGACGTCGTCGAAGGTGCTCGACAGCGGGGCCATCGCGGTCGGTTCCACCACGCTCGACGACACCCTCGCCGCGCCGCTCGGACGCACCGGTCGCGGCGCGACGAACGGGACCTACGCCACGACCCGGACCGACGGCTCCGGGGCGTACTCGTCCGGGTTCGGCAGCCGCGTCGACCTGTCGGCTCCGGGTGACGGCATCGCCGTCTTCGAGCACACCGCGGCCGGCGGGGCCCACGACGTGACGCCGGTGCTCGCCGGTGGCACCTCGGCCTCGGCGCCGATGGTCGCGGCGACCGCCGCTCTCGTGCTGGAGGCGGGCCGACTGGTCGGCCGTTCCTACACGCCCGCACAGGTCCGCTCGCTGCTCGAGAAGACCGCCCGGCCGGTGACGACGCCTCCGCAGGCCGACCGCACCCTGCAGGTCGGGCCGCAGATCGACGCGGGCGCCGCGGTGGCCGCGGTCCTCGGGCGTCCCACGACGCCCACTCCGTCGATCGTGCGGGTGTCGCTCGCCCACCGGGTCACGCAGAGCAACATCGGCGGGTCCTTCACCGAGGACACCGATCCCGGTCGGATCGACCTGCAGGCGACGTCGGGCGAGGGGCTGGTCGGGCCCGTGACCTTCGGGCTCGACGTCACCGGTCTCGCCGCCGGCGCCGCGACGTACTCGTTGACGGTCGGCACCACGACGTGGACGTCGGCGTCGCCGGCCATCCGGATCACGCCGACCGAACTGCTGACCGCGGCGGGTCAGCCCGTCGTGGCGGACGCCGACCGCGCCGTGCCGTACCGACTGACCGTTGCACAGAGCAACCACAAGGTGTCGGTGTCACGCACGGTCGTCGTCGGACCCACCGACGGCACGTACGCCGAGGGGCTGGCCCCGATCACGCCACCGACCGTCGCCGCGGGACACGGGACGACCGTCTCCTGGGACCTCACCGGTGCCGCGGGCGTCACCGACCCGATGCTCGTCGTCTCGACCGTCGGTCACTGGAACCCGGCGCTCGCACCGGTCTTCAGCCCCAGCTACCGCATCCCCCTGACGAAGCTGAAGGGGTCCACGACCGTGCCGGCGTCGGCGTTCGCGGCCGGTGGCGGGGTGTACGGCATCGGCATCGCGCAGATCAGCGACGGCAGCGACGACTGGGCCTTCGACCGCTACTCGGAGTTCACCCCGGTGCGGGTCGTCGGTTCCAGCGCGGCCGAGCGTCCGTCGGCCCCGCTGCTGGACGGCGGCCACGGCACGACGGTCACCCGCACCGCGTCGACCTACCGGTTGAGCTGGAACGTCGGTGCGGTGGCCGCGGCCACCGGCGCGGAGTACGAGATCTCCGCGGCGGGCCCGACCCTGTACGGCGCGCTCAACACGGTGACGAACCAGAACGGGACGACGCTGGACCACGACGGCGTGGACAGCAGCTCGGTGGCGCACGGCACCCTCGCCGGACGCTCCGGCGCCGTCACGCTCGACGCCGCCGCGCTCGGGCTCGACGCCGTGTCCTACAACGTGCGCGTCTTCGCCACCGACGGCCACGGCGCGATCCTCGGACAGGCGTCGCCGACGTCGTCACTGACCGTCCAGGGTGCGACGTCACCGGCCGGCGGGGTCATCACCGACTTCGCCGTCGCGGGCACCGACTCCCTCGCGGTGACCCGCCCGGCGGACGCCACCGGTTCCAGCGTGGTGCTGTGGAACCCGGCCACCGACCGGTTCGGCGCGACCCTCACCGGTGACGACACCGCGGACAGCGGCTACCAACTCGTCGGCGTCGACAAGAGCCTGCACCGGGCGGTGCTCCTGCACTACACCGGTGACGGCGCGAAGCTCGCGGTCGAGACGTGGGCGACCGACACCGACACGCTCGTGCACCGCACGACCTACGCGAGCGCCACCACCCTGGTGCTCGGCGGGGACGTCGACGTCGCGCGGCACCGGGCCGTCCTGCTCGCGGTCGACAACGCCGGCGACGGCGACGATCTCGCGATCACCGTGTCGTTGGCGAACGGCGCGGCGGCCGCGCCGGTCGACCTCGACACCGGCGACACCCCGGCCGGGAGCTACGACCGGGTCGACGTCGACCCCGACACCGGGACCTTCCTGTTCACGCAGCTGCGCAGCGGCGGGATCTGCTTCGCCTTCGGGGCGAACGCGCCGCTCGGACGGTTCGACCCGGTGGCGCGGACCGTGACGGCGGGGTCGGGGGCCCGGTGCTCGGTGGCGTCGGCGTTCGCCCCGGGCCACGACACGGTCTACGAGTTCAGCTACCGGTCGTTCAGCCTCAACTTCGCGGGCCAGAGCACGGTGACCGGGGTGCGGGTGAGTTCGTTGCAGGCGGGCGACGCCGTGTCGGCCCGGGTGGAGGCGCCGCGCACGTTGGCCGTCGATGGTCCGAACCGCACGGCGCTGGAGGGTTACCCCTACCCGCTCGGGCACCCGCGGTTCGGCTCGGCGGCGGGGATCATCACCGACAACGACGCCACCGCGCAGTTCGACGTCGCGGCGCTCGGGACCCTCGGCACATCGACCAGCACGCTGCGCGGCTTCGGGTTGACCGCGCCGCTGGGGGAGTGGGATCCCACCACCGCGCGCCGGGTGCACCTGGACCCGGCCACCCACAGCGGGTGGACGCTGTCGGCGGACGGTTCGCAGGTGCAACGGTTCGCGTATCCGGCGCCGTAGCGGGCGGTTCCCCCGCTCAGGCGAGGGTCGTCCGCTGGGTCGCCAGGGCGACCGCACCGAGCATCTCCGCCCGTTCCCCGAGCGCGCCGGCGACCACCGGTACCGGTTGGCGGCGCAGCGGGGTGGTGCTCGCGTCGACGGTGCGCCGGACCGCGTCGACGAACGTCGGGCTGACCGCGCAGTCACCGCCGATGACGACGAGCGCCAGGTCGAGGACGGTGCACAACGGGATGACCGCCCGGCCGACGGCGGAGCCGGCGTCGATCATCACCCGTTGGGCCCGTTCGTCCCCGTCGTGGTCGCTCGCCAGGATGGCCGCGAGGGTGTTGTCGTGGCCGTGCGTGAGCGTCAGCGCTGCGCTCAGCGCGCGTGCACCGGCCACCGTCTCGAGGCAGCCGCGGTTACCACAGCGGCAGACGAACCCGCCCGGGTCGACGGTGACGTGGCCGAGCTCGCCGGCCGCCCCGACCGCACCTTCGTAGAGGCGGCCGTCCAGGACCAGTCCGGCGCCGACGCCGTCGGAGACCATGACGTACACGAAGTCGTCGACGCTCCGGGCCGCGCCGTACCGGTGCTCGGCGACGGCCCCGAGGTTGGCGTCGTTGCCGATCTCGACCGGGAGGCCGGTGCGACGCGCGACCTCGCCGACGAGGTCGACGCGGCGCCAGTCCGGGAGGATGACGTCGGAGTTGACGACGTGCGTGGCGGGCGACACCGGTGCGGACACCGCGATCCCGATCCCGGTGACGCTCTCGGGTCGGCGCCCCGAGCGGGTGACGAGACGCGTCGCCTCGTCGGCGACGAAGGTCGTGGTGGCGTCGGGGCGGTGGTCCACGTCGAGGTCGGTGACGGTCTCGGTGATGACCCCGCCCGCGAGATCGGTGACCGCCACCCGCAGGTGGGCGTGGGCGAGGTGGACACCGACCACGCCGCCGGCGTCGGGGTTCAGCCCGAGCAGCCGCGCCGGCCGCCCGCCCCCGGCGGGCACCGCCGTGTCGGGCAGTTCCACCACGACCGCCTCGGCGAGCAGTTGCCCGACGAGCGTCGAGACGGTGGTCGGCGACAGGCCGGTGCGCTTCGCGATGTCCGGTCGGCTCGTGGTGCCGCGGTGCCGCACGACCTCGAGGATCTGGTGGCGGTTGCGTTGCCGGAGTGCGGGCAGGGAACCGGGATCGGCGACCACGCGGCGAGCCTAGCCGAGTTCATGCGAGCTTCGTTGAAACATCTTCGTTCGGGTCTTCTGTTTCTCCTTGACTCGCACAAACCTCGCTCTTAATGTCCGCTTCGGACAGCTTCGGCGCCCGGACCCGCGCGCCGTCCCGTCCGTCCCCACACCTCCCGCCGGTTCACGGAGCCGGCGTCCAGACAGGAGCGCGACGATGCGCAGATGGACTTCGGCAGCGGTCGCAGCGACCGTTGCCGCCAGCGCGATGGTCACGGCCGTCGCGGTGTCCGCCTCACCGGCGGCCGCGAAGGCGGCCACGCCGATCTACCTCGACCGGTCGTACAGCCCGGTCGAGCGGGCGACCGACCTGGTCGCGCGGATGACCCTCGCCGAGAAGGCGTCCGAACTTGACAGCAGCCGCGCGCCGGCGATCCCGCGTCTCGGGGTCGCGGCCTGGGGCTGGTGGAACGAGGCCAACCACGGCGTGAACGCCTCGACCCTGACCCCCAGCGGCAACGCCACCACGCTCACCAACACGACGTCCTACCCGTCCGACCTGTCCCTGGGCAGCACCTGGAACCCCGCGCTGGTCTACAAGGAAGCGGGTCTGATCGGGGACGAGGCGCGCGACGTCTCGCCGGACAACGCCCAGAACCTCGACTTCTACGCCCCCACGGTCAACCTGTCGCGTGACCCGCGCTGGGGCCGCAACGACGAGTCGTGGAGCGAGGACCCGAACCTCACGGCCATGCTCGCCTCGCAGTACGTCGACGGCCTGCAGGGGACCGACCAGAACGGCGTGCTCCCGGCCTCGGCCAACGGTTACCAGAAGGCGATCGCCACGCTGAAGCACTACGCGGCGAACAACAGCGAGGTGAACCGCCTCAACGGCAACTCGGTCATGAGCCAGGCCAACCTGCGCGAGTTCTACACGGCGCAGTTCGCCAGCATCATCGAGCAGAGCCACCCCGGTTCGATCATGAGCTCGTACAACGAGGTCAACGGCGTGCCGGCGGCGGCGAACGTCCAGCTCATCGACACCCTCGCACGTCAGACCTTCGGTTTCGACGGCTACTTCACCAGTGACTGCGACGCGATCTACGAGATCCAGAACGGTCACCACTGGCAGCCGCCGCAGGCCTCGGCCCCGCTCGACCAGTACGGCCGGACCGCGTACGCCCTGTCCGCGGGCGAGGACCTCGACTGCAACGCGGGATACTCCGACCAGTACAACTACGGCAACACCGTCGCCACCGCGATCGGTCAGCACATCACCACGCAGACCGACGTCTTCAACGAGGGCGACGTCGACGTCTCGGCGGTGCGGTTGTTCACCGCCCGGATCGAGACCGGGGAGTTCGACGACCAGTCCAGGGTCCCGTGGGTGAAGCAGGCACGCGCCCGGCTCGGTGGCACGACCTGGGTCTCGAGCAACGCCAACAACGCGATCACCGAGACGCCCGCGCGGCTCGCGCAGGCGCAGGCCAGCGCCGACCAGAGCCTGGTGCTGCTGAACAACTCCACCTCGAAGACCACGACGGGCAAGGCGATCCCGAAGCTGCTGCCGCTCGCGGTGCCGGCGTCGGGCAAGTACAAGATCGCCGTCATGGGCTACTACGCCCACCCGAGCGGCGGACTGTTCCTCGGTGGGTACTCGGCCGTCCAGGCCGCGGCGGGTCAGGCGAACAACGTCGACGCGTACCAGGGCATCAAGTCCGCGGTCCAGGCGATCGACCCCGACGCCACCGTCGACTACCTGCCGGGCGTCACCGGCGGGACCACCGCCGCGAGCCTGACCACCGTCGACGCGGCGTCGATCGCCGCGGCGAAGAAGTACGACGCCGTCATCGTGGTGGCCGGCACCGACAGTGGCACCTCGGCCGAGGACCACGACCGCACCAGCCTCGCCCTCCCCGGTGCGCAGGCGTCGATGATCAGCCAGGCCGAGGCGGCGAACCCGCGCACGGTGGTGTACCTCGAAACCGTCGGTGAGGTCGACGTCTCCCCGTTCAAGGCGACGTCGCCCGCGCTGCTGTGGAGCTCGTACAACGGGCAGAAGCAGGGTGACGCGCTCGCCGACGTCCTGCTCGGCAAGGTCGACGCGACCGGTCGGTTGCCGTTCTCCTGGTACACCAACGAGTCCGACATCCCGGCGATCACCGACTACACGCTGCAGCCGACCGCGACCACCAAGGGCCGTACCTACCAGTACTTCGACGGCCCGGTCACGTACCCCTTCGGGTACGGCAACAGCTACGACACGTTCACCTACTCCGACATCTCGCTCGCGCAGAGCTCGGTGACGGCGGACGGCACGATCACCGTCAGCGCGAAGGTGCGCAACGACGGCACGCGGGTCGGTTCCGAGGTTCCGCAGCTCTACGTCACCACCCCGTTCGAACCGGCGTCCACGCAGCGGCCCGCGAAGCGGCTCGAGGGGTTCAGCAAGATCACGCTGAACCCGGGCCAGACCAAGACGGTGACCTTCTCGGTCAAGGCGTCGAAGCTGGCGTTCTTCGACGAGGCGAGCAACAAGTTCGTCGTCGACCCGGGTGCGTACGGTCTCCAGGTCGGACGGTCGACCTCGGACATCCGTCTCACCTCGACCGTGAAGGTCAAGGGCAGCATCGCGAACGTCCCGAGCGTGCTCACCGCGAAGCCCATCGAGACCAACGACAAGACCAACGGTGTCGCCCAGCGGGTCATGTTCGACATCAACACCACCATCAACCCGCAGCTCACCGTGTCGATGGCGGACCAGAGCATCTACGGCTACGTGACCAAGGGGCAGAGCAAGCCGCTGCCGGCGGGTGTCGCGGTGTCGTACAGCTCGAACCGGCCCGGCGTCGTGGCGGTGGACAACGGCAAGATCACCACGGTCGGCAGCGGTATCGCCACGGTCACCGCGACGTTGACCTCGGCGGGTACCTCGGTGTCGACGCAGTTCACGGTCGACGTCGCGTCCCTGCAGATCACCTCGAGCGCCTCCACGGTGTTCAAGGCCGGGGCGGCCGGCAGTTTCACGGTCAGCACGAAGGGTTCACCGACCGCGAAGCTCTCCGAGAACGGCGCCCTGCCGGCCGGGCTGAAGTTCAAGGACAACGGCGACGGCACGGCGACGATCTCCGGGACGGCTCCGGCCCGCTCGGGCGTCTACCCGCTGGTGATCACCGCCCGCAACGGCGTCTCGCCCGCCGTGCAGCAGACGTTCCTGCTGTACGTGGGCACCGCGCCGGTCATCACCTCGCCCGCCACGGCGCAGTTCGTGGTGGGGACCGCGGGGTCGTCGACGGTGGAGTCGCGGGCGTACCCGCCGGCGGCGCTCACCGAGTCCGGAGCGTTGCCGACCGGTGTGACGTTCACCGACAACGGTGACGGCACCGCGACCATCGCCGGGACCCCGGCGACGGCGACCGGTGGCAGCTACCCGGTGACGGTCACGGCCTCGAACGGGCTCGCACCCGACGCGACCCAGACCGTCACGATCACGGTGCTCCAGCAGGCGCCGACGTCGACGACGTCGGTGCTGGCCGGAACGGCGTCGACCACGTTCAGCTTCGGCACGTTCCACTTCACCTTCCCGCTGTCGGGGATCACCGTGCACCTGTACGCGGTCGGGAGCGACACCGACGCCGCTCCGGCCGCCACCACGGCGGCGAACGGCAGCTACGAGTTCGACGGCGTCGCGCCGGGGTCGTACCAGGTGGAGTTCGTCGACCCGAACGCCGCCTACGCGACCCAGTGGTACAACGCCACGGCCACGGGGTCAGCTGATCGCGGCGGGGCCTCGGTGGTCACGTTGACGGCCGCGACGGCCACCACGGGGGTGAACGGCTCGCTGGTGCACGTCTGACCCGCACCGCACCGGCCGGACCCGGTCGTCGCCACCCGGCGGCGGCCGGGTCCGGTCGCGTGCGGGAACCCCGGAACTCCGGGAGAAGAACCGGGACATCCGGATCCCGACGGTCGTCGGCCGAGGTTCGGGCCGTCGGCTGCGGTATGACGACCACGAGACCGGCGTTGCCGGTACCTGCTGCGAGAGGCGAGACATGACCCCCACCCCCACCCGCGAGGACAAGTTCAGCTTCGGCCTGTGGACGGTGGGCTGGCAGGCGCGTGACCTGTTCGGCGAGGCCACCCGGCCGGCGCTGGCGGGTGTCGAGGCGGTGCACAAGCTGTCCGAGATGGGCGCGTACGGCATCACCTTCCACGACGACGACCTCGTCCCGCCCGGCTCCAGCGCGGCCGAGCGCGACCGCATCATCGGCGAGTTCAAGGGCGCACTGGCCGAGACCGGGCTGGTCGTCCCGATGGTCACCACGAACCTGTTCGGCGACCCGGTGTTCAAGGACGGCGGTTTCACCAGCAACGACCGCGGCGTCCGGCGTTACGCCCTGCGCAAGGTCATGCGCAACATGGACCTCGCCGCCGAACTCGGCGCCGAGATCTACGTGTTCTGGGGCGGTCGGGAGGGTTCCGAGGTCGACTTCGCCAAGGACGTCCGCTCCGCACTGGACCGGTACCGCGAGGGCATCGACCTGTTGGCGCAGTACTCGATCGACAAGGGCTACGGGATGCGGTTCGCGATCGAGCCGAAGCCGAACGAGCCGCGCGGCGACATCCTGTTGCCCTCGATCGGGCACGCGCTGGCGTTCATCTCCCAGCTCGAGCACCACGAGATGGTCGGGATCAACCCGGAGACCGGGCACGAGCAGATGGCGAGCCTGAACTACACGCACGGCATCGCGCAGGCGTTGTGGCAGGGCAAGCTGTTCCACATCGACCTCAACGGCCAGAAGGGTCCGCGGTACGACCAGGACCTGGTGTTCGGGTACGGCGACCTGCTGCAGGCGTTCTCAACGGTCGACCTGTTGGAGAACGGGGCACCGGGCGGCGGCCCGACCTACGACGGCGACCGGCACTTCGACTACAAGCCGTTGCGGACCGAGGACATGGACGGCGTCTGGGAGTCGGCGCTGGCCAACATGGAGCTCTACCTGACGCTGCGCGACCGGTCGAAGGCGTTCCGGGCCGATCCCGAGGTGCAGGAGGCGCTCGACGCCGCCCGGGTCGCGCAACTGGCCGAGCCGACCCTCGACGACGGCGAGGGCTACGACGCGCTGCTCGCCGACCGCGGGTCCTACGAGGACTACGACCTCGACGCCGCCCGCACCCAGGGCTACGGTTTCGCCCGCATCCAGCGCCTCGCCCTCGAGCACCTGCTGGGCGTGCGCTGACCGACGTGCCGTCCCCGCACGCGGCCGACGCTGGACGGTGACCGGCAGGCCGTGTCCGGCGGTGGGTTCCGGTCGTCACGACAGGGGTTCGACACCGCGCTGATCGCTTCGTGAAGCGCGGTTCCGGACCCCTGTCGGCGTCCCCGGGGCGATGCGGCCGGCCGGAGGCCCCACGCGTCGCTTGCGAGACAACGTGCCTCGTTATACGGTGACCTCGTTACGAGACACCATGTCTCGTTGACGTGCACGTCGGCCCGATCCATCTCGCGAGGTGGGCACCGGCGTGGACCAGCGCCCGAACCGGGAGGCACCACCATGCGCGTGTTCGTCACCGGAGCCAGCGGTTGGATCGGCTCCGCCACCGTCACCGAACTGCTCGCCACCGGCCACGAGGTGGTCGGCCTCGCACGCTCCGCCGCCGCGGCCGCGGC
>CAXUNA010000083.1:0-4338 GCA_964252095.1 uncultured Jatrophihabitans sp.
GGACACGCAGGACGAGAGCGATCACCAGCCCGCTCACCAGCAGGGGCTGGACGACGGCGAGCGCGCCGCGACGCAGCGCGAGGATCTGCAGGCCGGCCCCGACGACGTCGACCGCGATGCTCGTCAGCCAGAGCCGGTGGGTGAGCGTTGCGCGGACGAACCGCGCCACCGCCCGACCACTGAGGTCCTGCGCGTCGGGGACCTGGCCCGCGCTCACGTGTTTGAGGTTCGCCGCGACGGCGTAGGCGGCGGCGGAGCCCACGGCGAGCAGGACGACCGGTGGTCCGACCACCTCAGCACCCACCTCCCGGTCGCGAACCGACGCGCGACGTGTCGATCGTGACCGCCGTGGATGTAGCCGCGATGTCCTGGCGGACCTCGTACACGATCCGGACACCTGCGCCCCATGAACTACATCGCGGCTACACGGACCCGGCGCACGATCGGAGGTGTTCCGCGCCGTCCGGCGTTCCCGCTCTCGTCCCTGGAGTCGCCCCGTGGCCGCCCCCACCACCGGACCGGTGTCGAAGTACGCACCGGTCGCGAGCAAGGTCCCGCAGATCACCGTGCTGTTCTGGGTCATCAAGGTCCTGACGACGGGGATGGGCGAAGCGACCTCGGACTACCTCGGCGGCGTGAACCTGGTGCTGGCAGGCGGGGTCGGCGTGCTCGGCTTCGCGCTCGCGATGTGGCTGCAGTTCCGCGCCGACCGCTACCGCCCGGTCGTCTACTGGTTCGCCGTGATGATGGTCGCGGTCTTCGGGACGATGTTCGCCGACGTCGTGCACGTCGCCGGTGTCCCCTACGCCATCACCACGCCCTTCTACGCGATCGCGCTCGCCGTGGTCTTCACCCTCTGGTGGCGCCACGAGGGCACGCTGTCGATCCACAGCATCACCACGCGGCGCCGGGAGACCTGGTACTGGCTCACGGTCCTCGTGACGTTCGCCCTCGGGACGGCCGCCGGTGACCTCACCGCGACCTCGCTGCACCTCGGTTTCTTCTGGTCCGGCGTGCTGTTCGCCGCGGTCATGCTCGTTCCGCTCGCCGGCTGGCGGCTCGGAGTGAACGAGGTCGCCACCTTCTGGACGGCGTACGTGGTGACGCGGCCCCTCGGCGCCTCGTTCGCCGACTGGTTCGGCAAGGAACACACCCTCGGTGGCGGGTTGGGTTACGGTGACGGGCCGGTGGCAGGGGTCATGCTCGTGGCCATCGTCGTGCTGGTCGGCTACGCCGCGCTCCGCGAACCGAAGGTGCGCGATGCAACGGTTTCGGCAGCGGGCGACGACGTGGCTGCGGATGTCGCCGCACGCTGACGGGGCCGACGTCAGAGGTCGAACCGCGCCTCGTGCGACGAACCGGTCGGCAACGCCCTGCGTCACACGCCGGCGACATCACCCGTGCCGGTCGAGGTCGGGACGGAGGCGCGCGCCGGCGCCGTGCAGACCGCGCCGGGTGCCGGTGCGGTTCGCCGTCGAACTCCCGCTCACCGTGGGCTGAGCGGAGCGCCGCTGTCGGCCGGCGTCACACGAACCCGAGGTAGACCGCGACGGCGATGACCACGGCGGTGGCGGCAGCGGAGACCACGATCGTCAGCACCATCTCCCAGGCCGTCGCCGTCCGAGCCCACCGGCGCACGCGCCGACGCGCGCGACGGAGGACGGCGCCCGGCCGCACGGCACGACCTGACCGGTACACGTCGACATCCAACGCGGCCGTCCGTGTAGCGGCGATGAACGCCGGGAGCGGGGACGCGCTCGACCACCCCGGTCGGTTCGCGCTACTCCAGCAGTGTCTGCCCCCAGTACCCGCCGACCTGCGGGCCGGGCGGGCACGCGAACAGCCCGCTCCCCACGTGCTGGATGTACTCGTTGAGCGCGTCGTGCGCCTTGCCGGCGAGCGATCGTTGTACCCGGACGAACGCGGCCGGGTCACGCTGATAGGACATGAAGAACAAGCCGGCGTCGAGCCGACCGAAGTCGTCGGTGCCGTCGACGAAGGAGTATCCCCGCCGCAGCAGGACGACTCCGTTGTTGTTGGTCGGATGCGCCAGCCGCACGTGAGCCTGCGGATCGATCACCGGGGCATCCGCGCCGTCCCGCGCGTCCAGGGCGAGGTCGTCGAACTCGGCCTGGGCGCCCAGCGGCGCGCCGGTGCCCTTCTGCCGGCCGATGACGCGCTCCTGCTCGGTCAGTGGCGTGGAGTCCCACGGCTCGATGAACATGCGCACACGACGTGTGACCAGGTAGGTCCCGTCCGTCAGCCAGGGCACCCCGTCACCGGCCCCCACCCAGAGATGGTCATCGGCCGCAGCGGTGTCCTCTGCCTTGAGGTTGGCCGTGCCGTCCTTGAAGCCCAGCAGGTTGCGTGGTGTCTCCTGCGAGACCGACGTCGAACTCGTCCGGCCGAAACCCAGCTGGGAGTACCGGATCGACGCCGTGCCGCGCGCCAGGCGGGCGAGGTTGCGGATCGCGTGCACCGCGACCTGCGGGTCGTCGGCGCAGGCCTGCACGGCGATGTCGCCGCCACCACGCGCCGGGTCGAGTGCATCACCGGCGAAGGCCGGAAGCGCGGTGAGCGCGGGAGGACGCCGGTCGGCCAGACCGAACCGATCGACACCACCCGCCGTGAAGAACGTCGGGCCGAACCCGACCGTCACCGTGAGCCGGGCGGCCGCGAGGCCGAGCGCCTCCCCCGTGTCGTCGGGCGGGGCGGCCGCCGACCCGGTGACGGCCCCGGTGCCGACATCGCGGCCCGAGGTCATCGCCGCGGCCGCCGCGGTCCAGCTCTGGAGCAGCGCGACCACCTCACCACGGGTGACACCCGCCGCGAGGTCGAACGCGGCGAAGTGCAGCCGGTCCTGCGCCGGCGTGACGATGCCCGCCTGATGGGTGCCGTGGAACGGGACGGTCCCGACCGGGGTCGCCGAGCTCGAGGAGTCCGCCGTCGCGACGAATCCGAGCGAGGAACCACCGGCCCCGAGGGCCAATCCGGCCGCGCCGGCCCCGGCGAGAGCGAAGATCCCGCGGCGGGTGAAGTCCCGCCTCACCCCGTCACCACGGCGCTCATCCGGCCGAGCGGTTCGGACACGTCGTCCACGGCCACCGCGAGTGCCTTCACCTGGGCCGGGGAGAGCGCGTCGTAGGAAGCGAAGGGCGAGCCCGGCACGGAACCAGGGCTCCCGGCCGATGCGCGGTGGGTCTCCAGCAGGGTGACGAGGGCGGCGAAGGCCCGGTCGAGGGTGGCCGCCAACGCCGCGTCGCGGGTGACGAGAACCGGTCGCAACTCGCTGAACACGTACCTGGCGCCGTCGACGTTGCCGGAGAAGTCGAGCAGGTCGACGCGCGAGTAGCGCTCTTCCTCACCGGTGACCTTCGACTTCGCCACCTCGTCGAGCAGTGACTTGGCACCGTTCGCCATCGTCAGCGGCGTGATGTCCACCGTCTTCACGAGCGCCGCGAGCTTGGCGACGTTCGTCCGGAGCGGCCCGGTGAGCGCGGTCGCCCCCGAGAGCGTCCTGCGGGCGAACAACAACCTCTCCAGCGCGTGGAACCCGACGAACGAGACCCCGTCGACCGCGTCGTCGGCCCGCATGTCGATGAGCGGATCGAGCTCACCGAAGGATTCCGCGATCGGCTCGATCCGCTCGTAGTGCAGACGTGCGGTGGGGTAGGCCGCCCGTGCCGCCCGTAGGTCGCCGCGGTCGACCGCCGAGGTGAACGCCGCGGTGGCATCGACCAGGGCGACCGTCTCGGTCTCGACGAACCTGCGGTAGCCCGCCACGGCGGTGGCCAACTGCCGGTCGACGGGGGCAGCGGCGGTGGCCGTCCCGGTGACCTGCAACGCGGTGCGGATCCCGTTGCCGACCATGCCGGGCTTGCACGCCACCTGGTAGTCACCGGCGGGGAGGTCGACGATCAGCGTCCGCTTCGTCGACGGGCCGATGTTCTCGACCTCACCCATGATGCGGTCACCCGCGCCGTAGACGTACATCTCGGTGATCTGCGAGGACGTGTTCGACACCTCGAAGGTGTGGCGCCCGGCGGCCAGCTTCGCGCTCGCGACCGTGCAGGCCGAATCCGTCGATTCGACGGCGACCGTCGTGACGGACGGCCCGGTCGGGCCGCCGGCTGAACCGCTGCATCCTGCAACGGCGCCGACGGCGAGAAGGGCGGACAGGGGGACGAGGGCATGGCGGTTCCAGGTCACAGCAGGGGTTCCTCGCGATCGTCGATCGTCAGGCGGCGGATGCGGATGCGGTGGCGGGACTCGGGCCCCCCCCCCGGGGGCCGCCCCAAAAGGACAAACCCCAAACCCCCCCCCCCGAGAACCAACCCC
>CAXUNA010000083.1:4348-10468 GCA_964252095.1 uncultured Jatrophihabitans sp.
CCTGGCAACAGCCGGGGTGCCGCGCTATCGGCGATCGTCCGGGGGCGGTTGGGGTGGGGGGGGGGGGACGCGGCCGCCGGGGGGGGCGGCCGACGAACAGGAACAACCCCATGACCACGACGACGTAGACGATCCAGGCCACGGCCTGCACCACCGTGGTCTGCGGCGAGAAGTTGAAGATGCCCTTGAGCAGTTCGGCGTACCAGGAGCTCGCGGGCACCTGGGCGCTGACGTCGAACGCCATGGTCCGCAGGCCGGGGACGACGCCACCCTCCTGCAGGTCGTGGATCGCGTAGGCCAGGACACCGGCGGCGATCACGATGAGACCCGCCCCGGTCCAGGTGAAGAACCGGGCGAGGTTCAGCGTGACCGAGCGGCGGTAGAGCAGCCACGCCAACACCACGGCGGTCGCGATGCCGAGACCGAAGCCGAGGACCGGCCCCCAGGTGCTCTGGGCGGCCTGGACGGCCGACCAGAAGAACAACGCGGTCTCCAGGCCCTCCCGGGCCACGGCGAAGAAGGCGGTGGCGGCGACGGCGAGGACCCCGACGGCGAGGGCCGAGCTCAGCCGACCGTCGAGTTCGGCCCGCATGCCGCGTGCCGAACGGCGCATCCAGAAGATCATCCACGTCACGAAACCCACCGACAGCAGGGACATCGTGCCGCCGAAGAGCTCCTGGCTGCGGAAGTCCGAGAGCAGGCTCGTCGACGTGTACGTGAGCAGGGCTCCGAACGCGATGCTCACCGCGACGGCCGCGGCGACACCGGCTCCGACCGTCGGCAACCGGTCCCTCCGGTCCGACCTGACCAGGAACGCCACCAGGATGGACACGACCAGAGCGGCTTCCAGACCCTCCCGCAGACCGATCAGGTAGTTCGCGAACACACGTGCTCCCAGACTCGAGACGGCGGCCCCACCGGGGACAGGCAAGGCTCACCTTCCCAGCGGTCAGCGGCGATTTCAACGATCTGCTGCTACATGAAGTTCCGATGTGGACGGGGGTTCCGGTGTCCACATGACAGCTACACGTTCGGGGCGCACCCTGGACAGGATCTCCCGGCCGGCGAAGACGGCGACCGTTCCGTTCCTCACCCGCACCGGAGAATCGTGATCGAAGCACGTCACCTCACCAAGCAGTACGGCGACAAGACCGCCGTCGACGACCTCACCTTCACCGTCCGTCCGGGACAGGTCACCGGGTTCCTCGGGCCGAACGGCGCCGGGAAGTCGACGACCATGCGGATGGTCGTCGGACTCGACGCGCCGACCTCGGGCAGCGTCACCGTCAACGGCAGACGGTTCGCCGAGCACGACATGCCCCTGCACCAGGTGGGCGCGCTGCTCGAGGCGAAGTCGGTCCACACCGGCCGGTCGGCCCGCAACCACCTGCTGGCCCTCGCCGCGACCACCGGGATCGGGTCGGCCCGCGTCGACCAGGTGATCGACCTGGTCGGGCTGACCGCCGTCGCGTCGAAGCGGGTGGGAGCGTTCTCGCTGGGCATGGGACAGCGCCTCGGGATCGCCGCGGCGCTCCTGGGCGATCCCGAGACACTGATCCTCGACGAGCCCGTCAACGGCCTCGACCCCGACGGGGTCAGGTGGATCCGCGGCCTGCTGCGGGGCCTGGCGGACGAGGGCCGGACGGTGTTCCTGTCGTCGCACCTCATGAGCGAGATGGCCCTCACCGCCGACCACGTCATCGTCGTCGGACGCGGGCGCCTGCTCCGTGACCAGCCCATGGCGGAGTTCATCGCCGACGCGTCCACCGACGTCGTACGGGTGAGGACGCCGGAGTCGGTCCGGCTGCGGGACCTGCTGCTCGCCGGCGACGGCGCCACGACCCGGACGACCGGCGACGACTCCTTCGAGACCGAGGGTGTCGCCGCCGAACAGATCGGCCGGGTGGCCGCGGCCGCCGGCATCACCCTGTTCGAACTCGCGCCGCAGGAGGCGTCGCTCGAGCAGGCGTACATGGAGTTGACCGAGCAGTCGGTCGACTTCCGGTCCGACGACGCCACCACGGAGCGTGCGGCATGACCCCGACGACAGCAGCCCACCCGACCGCGTCCACGTCGGCTCGCGCGAGGGATCCGTTGACGTCGCCGGTGACCCTGCGCCGGGTGGTGCGGTCGGAGTGGATCAAGTTCCGGACGCTGCGCTCCACGTGGGCGGTCCTCGCGGCCGCGGTGCTCGGCCTCGTCGTCATCGGTCTGGTCGTTGCCCACAACACCGCCCGACTGACCGCGAACCTGCAGCCCGACGACGTCGTGAGTTCCTCGACGCTGCAGGGGTACTACCTGGGCCAGCTGCTCATCGGCGCGCTCGGCGTGCTGGTCGTGTCCGGGGAGTACAGCACCGGCATGGTCCGCTCGTCGTTCGCGGCCGTTCCCCGGCGCCTGCCCGTCCTCTGGGCCAAGGCGCTGGTGTTCACGGTGATCGTGCTGGTGGCGATGGTCGTCGCCTCGTTCGTGGCGTTCCTCGCCGCGCAGGCGCTGATCTCCGGTACCCGACCCGGCTTCTCGCTGTCCGACCCGGGAGTCCTGCGCATCGTCGTCGGCACCGGCGTGTACCTCACGCTGATCGGTCTCGTCGGTTCGGCGCTGGGCTGGATCGTCCGCAACACGCCGGGTGCCCTGGTCTCCTACTTCGCGCTCGTGCTGGTGATCCCGGTGCTGTTCGGCAACGTCCTCGGCACCTGGGGCAAGGACATCGCGCACTACCTGCCCAGCATGGCCGGTGGGAGTTTCGTCAGCGCGTTCCACGAGCCCGGCGCCCTGGCCCCGTGGCCCGGCCTGCTCGTCCTGCTCGTCTGGGTCGTCGTCCTCGGCGTCGCCGCCGTGCTGCGGCTACGCGGCCGCGACGTCTGAGCGGGGCCGGGCGCCGGCTCAGCTGGTGACGTCCTTCGTGGTGAACCGCGCCCACGCGGCCGACAGGAACACCACGACGTACGCCAGGTGCAGCAGACACCAGCGCGCGACGTCGTCTCCGGCGACCGGCGAGCGCAGCAGTTCGCCGAACCCGAGCCAGTGGTCGGTGAGCAGCGCCGGGTGGATGCCGGACAGCTGCGGGACGGCGTCGAGGACCGTCGACAGGATCGCGAGGCCGACGGTCGCGGCCATCCCGGCGATGGCGTTCTCGGTGAGGGTCGAGATGAACAACCCGCCCGCGGCGAGCGCGAACAGGGCCAGCGACACGTAGCCGACCACCGCGAGGATCCGCAGCAGCGCACTGCCGATTCCCACCTGGGTCCCGGACAGCAGGACCAACGCGCGCACACCGAACAGGGCCGCGCCGGTGATCAGGCCCGAGAGCGCCACGAGGGTCACCGCGAGCACCGTGAACGTCAACACCGCACAGGACTTCACGGCGAGCAGCCGGGTGCGGCTGACCGGAACGGTGAGCAGGTACCGCAGGGTGCCCTGTCCCGCTTCCCCGGCGATGGAGTCGCCGGCGACCACGCCGATCACCAACGGGAAGAAGAGCGGGATCGACACCGTGAGCGCGGTGAACACCAGGAACAGCCCGTTCCCCGTGATCCGGTCGAGGAACGCAGGACCGTCGCCACCGCCGGGGTTGCTGACCTTGACCGCGATCCCGATGAGCACCGGCACCGCGACCAGGAAGGCGAGCAGCACGAGGTTGCGCCGGCGTAGCAGCACCAGGCGCAGCTCGCTGCGGTAGAGCCGCACGAACGCGCCCCGGCGCGGCGCCCGCACCTGGTCAGCGGACACCGTCGAACCCCTCTCCCGTCACCGCGACGAACAGGTCCTCGAGATCGGGTTGCTCCACCTGCAACGCGCGCACCCGGACCCCTGCCGCGACCAGTGCCGCCGTGACGTCCTCCGCGGCGACGTCGCCGATCGGCGCGGTGGCGCGCGGCGCGTCGTGGTCCAGGGTCGCGGTCAGGCCGAGGTTGCGCAGGACCTCCTGCGCTGCACCGAGATCCGGCGTCGTGACGACGACGGTGGAGACACCCGTGGCCAGCACGTCGGTGAGCGTGCCCTGCCGCAGCAGCCGGCCGCCGGACATCATGCCGACGTGGGTCGCCACCTGCTCGATCTCGCTGAGCAGGTGGCTCGACACCAGCACCGTGGTGCCGTCGTCCGCCAATTCCCGCACCAGCCGGCGGATCTCCCGCGTGCCCTGCGGGTCCAGTCCGTTGGTCGGTTCGTCGAGGACCAGCAGGTCACGCGGTTGCAGCAGGGCCGCGGCGAGGCCGAGCCGTTGCTTCATACCGAGCGAGTAGTTGCGGTACCGCTTGCCCGCCGCGGCGGCGAGCCCGACCCGCGCCAGGGCCTCGTCGATCCGACGGTCGGACGTGCGGGGGTCGGCTGTGGCGTCGGCGAGGTCGAGGCGGCGCAGGTTCTGCCGGCCCGAGACGTACGGGTGGAACGCCGGGCCCTCGATCAGGGCACCGACGCGCGCGAGCACCCGGTTCGCGTGATCGGGCACCCGTTCGCCCAGCACCTCGATCCGGCCGCCGTCCGGGCGGATGAGCCCGAGCAGCATGCGGATGGTGGTCGTCTTGCCCGAGCCGTTCGGGCCGAGGAAGCCGTAGACCGAGCCGCGGGGTACGGCGAGGTCGATCGCGTCGACCGCGGTCTGCTTGCCGAACCGCCGGGTCAGCCCGCGGGTGACGACGGCGAGGTCGGCGCCGGGTGCCGCTGCGGTCACCGCGGCCGTCAGTGGGTCGCGGCGATCTGCTGCAGCAGCTCCGGGCTGACGGCGCCGGCGAACGCCCGCCCGTCGAGCAGCAGGAGCGCGTTGACGAGTGCAGTGTGCAACAGTTTGGCACCGGACGGGAGCGTGGTCGTCAGCTGGTCCAGCAGACCGCCGGACGACGTCAGCAGCCCCGACGCGGACGGGATCTCGACCACCGACGTCCACCCGGTGCCGACGACGCTCGGCTCGCCCGCGGCGGGCGTGGCACCGTTCGCCGGTGTGCGGTGGTCGCCGGGCGCTCCGAACGGGTCGTCGGTGACGGTGGAGCCGCTCGGGGCGGTGAACGCGAACGTCGAGGCGGCCGGCGTCGCGAACTCGACGTGGGTGAAGCCCACCTCGAACGCGGGCTCGGACGCTTCGCCGAACACCTGGACCTGCAACGGGACCCCGGTGTCGGAGTCGACGCTGATCGAGACCTGCCGGACGGTCGAGCGGGCGTCCTTCGGCGTCACGAGCAGGGTGTACGTCGAGCGGCCCGCCACGACCGCGGTGTCGGAGACGGCGACGTCGGTCGTGGGATCGACTGCCGCCAGCGCCTGCTGGGCGGCGGCGGTCGGCGTCAGGGCGGTGGTCGTGGGATCCGCGGCTGCCGTCCTGGCCGGCAGGGTCCGGTGGCTCACGGCGTTGTCGTGCGAGGTGTACGTCCAGACGTCCGTGCCGTTGTGGACGACGTCGGCCTCGGACAGCTGACCGGTGATCGCGAGCCGCTGCCGCTCCGGGCCGTCGATCCAGACCTGTGCGGTGTTCGTGCCGGTGAGCAGCTGCTGCCACGACAGTGACGCCTGTGAGGACCCACCGGGCAGCGCGGGCAGGCCGAGGTCGGCGGTCTCGGTGACGGTGCCCGACAGCGCGCGCGTCGACGAGGACAGCACCGCGGTGACCAGCTGCTCGGCGGTGCGGGGCGGCAGCTGCGGGCTGGCCCCGGCCGAGGACACGTTGAGGGCCACCGCACCCGCGGCGACGACGGCGACGGCCACGCCGGGAACGGCCCACGCCCAGCGGCGTCGCGAGCGTGCCGGGCTGTCGATCGTGTCGTCCACGTCCATGCCTCCAGGATGATCCCGTCCGCCTGAGAACTCCACGGTGGGGGCCGGGCGTGGGGAACACGTGTACGCCGGCCGGGTCAGCCCTCGATCAGCTCCCGCTTGCTCACCTTGCCCATCCGGTTGCGGGGCAGCGCGTCGACGAACCGGACCTCCCGCGGACGCTTTTGCACGGAGAGCTGACCGGCGACGTGTTCGACGAGGGCCGCGTCGGTCGGCCGGTCGACGGCCGCGACGACGAACGCGACGATCCGCTGACCGAGATCGGCATCGGGGAGCCCGACCACCGCGACCTCCGCGACGCCCGGGTGGGTGAGCAGCACGGCTTCCACCTCGCCCGCCCCGATCCGGTAC
>CAXUNA010000084.1:0-1118 GCA_964252095.1 uncultured Jatrophihabitans sp.
GCGCCTACGCGGCGCTGGCCGAGCTGGTGGCCGAGGCGGGCGGCCAGGCCTGGCTCGGGGACCGCGGACGCGCCCGCGCGACGGTGGTCGGCACGCAGTTCCTGCGGGCGGTACGGGAGGGTCGCGTGCACGCGGAGGCGACGCCGGTGCACCGTGGCCGCGGTCAACAGCTGTGGCAGGTACGGATGACGGAGCGGGCGGCGGACGGGCCGGAGCGGGTGGTGGCCGTGTCCGAGGTGCGGCTGCTCAACGTCACGGTCTGAGGCCGCGCGGAGCGTCGGAGGAGAGTGGGCCGACCGGTCACGCTCCCGGTTCCCCCGAATCCGGAGAGCGTGACCAGTCGACCCGAGCCGACCGCGCCGGGGCGGGACCCGGGAGCCGGACGATTCCGGGAAGGCCGGTGGAGGAGCTGCACCTCCTGGCACCGGCCTTCCGCGGCGTCGGTCCGTGACCACACGGAACCCCCTGAGGAGGGTGCCGGGCGCGATCGACCTCGGGGGGTTGAGGCGCGCGCAGACGTCACGAACCGCCCGATCCGGAGCGACCGCAGGGGTCGCACGGATCGGAGCACCGACGGCTCCCGCCAGGACTGCGAGGCGTCGGTGGGCTTGTCTGGTGTGGAGTTGTCACCGCTGGGCGTGGGGCCCCGTGCTCACCACTCCCAGTTGCTGTTGGCGTGGACCGTGCGCGCGCCGCCGACCTGGTCGCTCTGGACGACGGTGCTCGTGGTCGTCGGTGCGTCCGCGGCGGACGCGCTCGACGGTGCTGCCACCGCGATCGTGGCCGCGGCGACGATCCCGGCGAACAGTGCGGCAGCCCGGCGTGGAACTCGGGACTCGTTGGACATGGACATCCCCCTCAGGACGGTGCAGTGACGTCGCCGGTTTGCAGTTCCGGGTGGGCCGACGTCGTGTCCCGCTGTGCGGTACAGCAACCAGGATGTCTGCTCGGGACGCGAAGTACCAATCGAGTGAAGTGGCAGCAAGTTGCACGGCACAAACTCCACCCGGACACTGGGGGCCGGGACCCCGTCCGGGGCGCCCCCCCCCCCCCCCCCCCCCCCCCCCCCCCGCCCGCGCCGGCCCCCCCCGCCCCCCCCGCAACACAGGCCCGCCCCC
>CAXUNA010000084.1:1128-10367 GCA_964252095.1 uncultured Jatrophihabitans sp.
CCGAGCCCGACGCCCACGCCGTCCGCGCCGCCGACGCCGGCGCCCCCCCCGCCGCCGCCCGCCCCCCCGCGGGCGGGGCGCGCACGGCACCGGAACCCACGGAAACACTGGCCTGCACGAGCCGCGGGGGTCGCGCGCAGGTGGACCGGCAGCGCGTCCGGGCCGGTCCTCGAGAGGCGCCCGTCGAAGTGGGAGGTCGTCATCGCTGACACGTACATGCACGCGACGTCCGACGCGGCACCCGGTGACGGCAGCGACCTGCAGGCCGCCCAGGCCGACCTGTTCCAGCTCTACGCCCGGACCCCCGGCACCCCCCTGCACGAGGCGGAGGTCGAACTCGGGCTGACCTCCGACGAGGCCGAGGCCGCCGTCAAGGCGCTGCGCGAGCTGTCCCTGCTCGCGGTCGACGGTGACGGCTACCGGGCGGTCAACCCCGAACTGGCCGAGGCCAAGGCACTGGGCTCCGAGGAGCTCGAACTCGCCGCGCGCCGCAGCACCCTCGAGGACCGGCGCGCGCTCATCCGCTCGGCCCAGTCGGCCTGGGTCGCCGGGCTCTCCCAGGCACCCCGCTTCGGTGACGTCGACGTGGTCGAGGACGCCGAGGAGATCGCCAACGTCCTCATGCACTACGCGAAGGACTGCCAGTTCGAACTGCTCTCGGTCTTCCCCGGCCGGATGGCGATGAGCGGGGCCACCGGGCACGAACGCATGTCCGTCGCGAACGCCTACTCGGTCAACCAGGGCGTCCGGCAGCGGTTGCTCTACCAGGACGCGGCGCTGCGCGACCGGGCCACCCGGGCCTTTCTCGAGAGCATCGCGGAGCAGGGCGCGCGGATCCGGGTCGCGGCCTCGCTGCCGGGCCGCAGCCTGGTCGTCGACGGCAAGGTCGCGCTGCTGCCGATCCCCTCGGCGAACCCCGACCAGCGCGGGCTCGCCGTGGTCCGCCAGCTGACCGTCGTGCAGTGGGTCATCGCCACCTTCGAGCAGTTGTGGGCCGAGGCCATCCCCATCGACGAGGTCATCGGCGGCACCCAGGCCGACCCCGACGTCGACCGCACCCGCAGCGCGATCCTGCGGCTGCTCGCCGAGGGCGAGAAGGACGAGGCGATCTCGCGTCGGCTCGCGATCTCCGTCCGGACCACCCGGCGTCACATCGCCGAGTACATGACCCAGGTCGGCGCCTCCAGCCGCTTCCAGGCCGGCGTCATCGCCGCGAAGACCGGCCACCTCGAGCTCGGCTGACGCGACCCGGCACCGGCCACGCAGCAGTGAGCGGTTCTCCGCGACCGGGCGCGAGGAACCGATCACCGATGTCGGTGCTCCGCGCCTGCGCGTTGCGCTGGGTGCGCCGTAGGGTCGCGGCATGGCATCGGCCGACGTCGTCGTCGTGGGAGCGGGGCTGGCCGGGTTGGTCGCCGCGTGCGAGCTCGCCGACGCGGGCCGCCGGGTGGTCGTCGTCGACCAGGAACCCGAGCAGAACCTCGGCGCGCAGGCGTTCTGGAGCTTCGGCGGGCTGTTCCTCGTCGACACCCCGGAGCAACGCCGGCTGCGCATCAGGGACAGCGAG
This sequence comes from uncultured Jatrophihabitans sp., assembly GCA_964252095.1. Taxonomy (GTDB): domain Bacteria; phylum Actinomycetota; class Actinomycetes; order Mycobacteriales; family Jatrophihabitantaceae; genus CAXUNA01. The sequence continues at coordinate 2,696 of CAXUNA010000084.1, forward strand.
GAACTCGCGCTGGCCGACTGGTTCGGCTCGGCCGGGTTCGACCGGCCCGAGGACCACTGGCCACGCAAGTGGGCGGAGGCCTACGTCCACTTCGCCGCCGGCGAGAAGCGGGCGTGGCTGCACGGCATGGGGATGCGCTGGTTCCCCGTCGTGCAGTGGGCCGAGCGCGGCGGGCTCGACGGCCAGGGGCACGGCAACTCGGTGCCGCGTTTCCACGTCACGTGGGGCACCGGACCGGGCGTGCTCGAGCCGTTCGTGCGCCGGGCGCGGGAGCACGAGCAGGCCGGCCGCCTCGAGTTCCGTTTCCGGCACAAGGTGGTCGAACTGGTCCAGGACGGCGCCACGGTCACCGGCGTCGTCGCGCAGGTGCTCGAACCCACCGACGTGGAACGGGGCGCGTCGTCCTCGCGGACGGTGGTCGACGAGGTCACGATCGAGGCCCGGGCGGTGCTCGTCGCCGCGGGCGGGATCGGCGGCAACCACGATCTCGTCCGCGCGGCCTGGCCGGCGGATTGGGGCGCGGCGCCGCAGCACATGATCAGCGGGGTGCCGGCGCACGTCGACGGCTCGATGATCCCGGTGACCACCGCGGCGGGCGGGCGGATCGTCAACCCCGACCGGATGTGGCACTACCCCGAGGGCGTCGTCAACTGGTCGCCGATCTGGCCCGCGCACGGCATCCGGATCCTGTCCGGGCCGTCGCCGCTGTGGCTCGACGCCACCGGCACACGCCTGCCCGCACCGCTGTTCCCAGGGTTCGACGGCCTCGGCGCGCTGCGGCACATCACCGCCGGCGGCCACTCGCACTCGTGGTTCCTGCTCGACCAGACCACCATCGAGCCGGAGTTCGCGCTCTCCGGCTCGGAGCAGAACCCCGACCTCACCGGCAAGGACATCCGGCAGGTGCTCGGCCGGGCGCGGCCCGGGCCCACCGGGCCGGTCGACGACTTCCTGCGGCACGGCGAGGACTTCCTGCTCCGGCCGACGTTGCCCGAGCTCGTCGACGCGATGAACGAGCTCACCGGCGGCTCGCCCGTCGTCGACCTCGAGACCGTCCGGGCCGCGGTGTACGCGCACGACCTGCAGGCCCGGTCCGGTTTCGGCAAGGACGCGCAGATGGTCGCGATCCGCGCCGCGCGGCGCTACCTCGGCGACCGGTTGACCCGCGTGGCGCCGCCGCACGAGTTCCTCGACCCCGAGCACGGGCCGCTCATCGCAGTGCGGCTGCACGTGCTGACGCGCAAGACCCTCGGTGGGCTGGAGACCGACCTCGACGGCCGCGTGCTGTCCGCGGCCGGCGCTCCGGTGCCGGGGCTCTACGCCGCCGGCGAGATCGCCGGCTTCGGTGGCGGCGGGGTCCACGGCTACCGCGCGCTCGAGGGCACCTTCCTCGGCGGCTGCATCTTCTCGGGCCGGACGGCCGGCCGCGCGCTCGCTGCCGCCCTGTGAGCCGGGTCCTCGTCACCGGAGCGACCGGGTACGTCGGCTCCCGGTTGGTGCCCGCCCTGCTCGAGGCCGGGCACGACGTCGTGGCCGCCGCCCGGGATCCCGCGAAGCTGTCGACCTTCCCGTGGATCGACGACGTGCAGACGGTGGAGCTCGACGTCCTCGACGCGCAGTCCTGCCTCGACGCGCTCGCCGAGGGGATCGACGTCGCCTACTACCTCGTCCACGCCATCGGGGAGGGCGACTTCGCGACCCGCGACCGCGAGGCCGCGGGGTTCTTCGGCGCTGCCGCCGAGGCGGGCGGGGTCGGCCGCATCGTCTACCTCGGTGGTTTCGTCCCCGACGGCGAGACGCTGTCGGATCATCTGGACTCCCGTGCGGAGACCGCCGAGGTGCTCGAGCGCAGCGGGGTGCCCGTCGTGTGGCTGCGCGCCGCGGTGGTCGTCGGCGCGGGATCGACGTCGTTCGAGATCATCCGCTACCTCGCCGACCGGCTGCCGGTGCTGCCGACCCCGGAATGGATGGGTCGGCTGGTCCAGCCGATCGCGGTCGACGACGTCCTGTACTACCTGGTCGCGTCCGCGTCGGACGACCTCCCCGCGGGCGGGTACGACATCGCCGGCGAGGAGGCGCTGCCCAACCGCGACGTGCTGGGGCGTTACCGCGCGGCGGCCGGGCGGCGACGACGGCGGATGCCGGTGCCCGGCGGCGCGCCGGGCGTCGCGGCGGCGGTGATCGGCCGGTTGACGCCGGTTCCCTCGGCGCTGACGGCGGATCTCATCGACAGCCTGCGCAACACGATGGTCAGCGGCGACGACCGGATCCGGCAGTTCGTCCCCGACCCGCCCGGTGGGCTCACCACGCTGGCGGAGTCGATGCGGCGTGCGCTGGCCGGTGCCGCGGTGCGTGGCGACGTCGGCGACGGGGACCCGCTGTCGCTCACGGTCACCGATCCGGACTGGGCCGGCGGCGACGCCTCCACCGTCTCCGTCGTGCGCGAGGTGGCGGCGCCGGCCGTCGCCGTGTGGGAGCGGATCGAGGGAATCGGCGGTGCACGCTTGGGTTTCCTCGGCTGGCCCGCGGCGTGGCGCACCCGTGGCGTGGGGCTGCGGCTCGCGACCGGACACGGTCTCACGGTCGATCAGGTGGCCGCGGGACGCTGGTCGGTCGACGACAGGCTGGACTTCTTCCGCGTCGACACGGTCGACGACGGGCACCGGATCCGCTTCGTGACGGCGCCGCACGCGCCGGGAACCGGCAGCCTGGACCTGCGTGTCGAACCCGACGGCGACGACCGTTGCACCCTGCACATCGATGCCACCTGGGCACCGCGCGGCAGCACCGGACGGGTGTGGTCGTGGAGCCTGCGACCGTTGCACGCCGGTGCGTTCGCCGGCCTCGCCCGCACCCTCGCCCGTGACGCCGAGGGGACGCTCTCCACCCGCGAATGAGCGGCCACACCCGGCGAGTGGTCACCTTCCTCGGTGGATGGTCACCTTTTTCTGGCCACTCACGGGGCGAAGTGACCACTCGGCGGGGTACCGGGCTGATCGCCGGGCGCGCGGGCCGGTGCGAGGGTCAGGCGGGCGGGTACTGGCCGGTGGGGGCCGAGGGCTGGCCGCCGCCCAGGGTGCTGGCCGCCTGCTCGTAGGCCTCGCCGCGGACCAGGACGTCGTAGCGGGAGGCGACGATGGTCCGGGCGGAGGCGAAGTCCCGCTGACCGCGGTAGGCGCTGTGGCCGAGGGCGCCGCCGATCGCGCCGAACGCCGCACCGATGAGCAGGCCCGCGACGAGCGGACCGAAGACCGAACCGTTGACGAAGATGCTGAACAGCAGGCCGACGAACAGGCCGAACCAGGCACCCGACGCTGCGCCGGCTGCGGCGGCACGGCCGGTGGTGAGGCGTCCGACCACGCTCTCGATCATCTGCAGACCGGTGCCGACGATCGACACCGTGCTGACGTCGAACCCGCGGTCGGAGAGGGTGTCGACGGCCCGCTGGGCCTCGGAGTAGTCGTGGTAGCTCGCGAGCACCCGGCGACCGGAGAGGTCGACGTCCGGGATGGGGGCGGCGCCGCGGGGAGTGGTCATGATGGCCTCGTTTCTCGGTGTGCACACACCGTCCTGCCCAGTCCAATGCCTGACGAGGCCCTGACGTTCCCCGCTCAGGCCAGACCGAGGATCTTCACAGCTTCGTCGCGCATCTCCACCTTGCGCACCTTGCCCGTGACGGTCATCGGGAAGCTGTCGACCGCGTGGACGTAGCGCGGGATCTTGTAGTGCGCGAGCTTGCCGGTGCAGAACTCCCGCAGCGACTCCGCGGTGAGCGGCTCGGCGCCGTCCCGCAGCCGCACCCACGCCATGAGCTCCTCGCCGTACCTCTCGCTGGGGACGCCGATCACCTGGGCGTCGACGACGTCGGGGTGGGAGTAGAGGAACTCCTCGATCTCGCGCGGGTAGATGTTCTCGCCGCCGCGGATGACCATGTCCTTGATCCGACCGGTGACGGCGACGAAGCCGTCGTCGTCCATGACCCCGATGTCCCCGGTGTGCATCCAGCCCGCGCGGTCCAGCACGTCCGCGGTCTTCTCCGGCTCCTCCCAGTAGCCGAGCATCACCGAGTACCCGCGGGTGCAGATCTCGCCGGGCTGGTTCCGCGCGACGGTGACACCGGTCTCGGCGTCGACGACCTTGACCTCGAGGTGCGGCCCGACCTGGCCGACGGTCGCGGTGCGCTGGTGCAGGCTGTCGTCGCGACGGGTCTGCAGCGAGACCGGCGAGGTCTCGGTCATGCCGTACGCGATCGACACCTCGGACATGTTCATCCGGTCGATGACCTGCTTCATCACCTCGACCGGACACGGTGAGCCGGCCATGATCCCCGTGCGCAGCGAGGACAGGTCGAACGTGTCGAGGTCCGGCAGCTGCAGTTCGGCGATGAACATCGTCGGGACGCCGTAGAGCGACGTGCACCGCTCGGCCGCGACCGCCTCGATGGTGGCCGACGGGTCGAACGCCGGCGCCGGGATCACCGCGCACGCCCCGTGCGACGTGCAGGCGAGATTGCCCATCGTCATGCCGAAGCAGTGGTAGAAGGGCACGGGAATGCAGACGCGGTCGGTCTCCGTGTAGCCGCACAACTCACCGACGAAGAATCCGTTGTTCAGGATGTTGTGGTGGGTGAGGGTGGCGCCCTTCGGGAAGCCGGTGGTGCCCGACGTGTACTGGATGTTCACAGGTTGGTCGGGATCGAGTCCGGCGGAGATCTGCGTGAGCGCGTCGTCGTCGATTCCCTCGCCGCCCGCGAGGAAATCGGACCATTCCGGGGAATCGGTGAACAGCACGTCCTGGAGCGCCGGGCACTTCTCCCGGACCTGCTCGACCATTCCGGCGTAGTCCGACGTCTTGAAGGAGGTCAGGGACACGAGCGTGCGGATACCCGCCTGGTTCAGCACGAACTCCAGTTCGTGCGAGCGGTACGCCGGGTTGATCGTGACGAGGATGGCGCCGATCCGCGCGGTCGCGTACTGGGTGAGGAACCATTCCAGGGTGTTCGGTGACCAGATGCCGACCCGGTCCCCGCGTCGCACACCGAGCGCGTGGAACGCCTTGGCCAGCGCGTCGACCGCGGCGTCGAGTTCGGCGTACGTCAACCGGCGGTCGGTGGCGCGGTCGACCACGGCGTCACGCTCGGGGAAGGTGGCGGCGATCCGGCGCAGGTTCGCCCCGATGGTCTCGCCGATGAGCGGGACCGCCGAGGTCCCCGACGAGTAGCTGACAGCGGGCTCCGTGGTCGTCACGGTTGTTGAGCTTTCGCCCGCCCGGTCGCCCGGTCAAGCAGGTGTTCCCACTTCGAACACCTCCGGCACGTCCTACGCGTTGGCCTCGCTGTACGCGACGAGCACGGCCTTGGGTAGCTGACCGCGGGTGCTGACGGTCATGCCCTGCTCCACGGCCCACTGCCGCACGATCTTGGGATCGGCCTTCTGGCCGCCCTTGCGGGCGCGCCCGGCGGACCGCTTGGCGGTGGTCGACGACGCGATGGCCCGACTGCGACGACGGCCCGACGAGGCCGATTCGGTACCGGTGGCGACGACGAGCTCGACGCCGTAGAGCGCACCGACGACGGCGGCGACCTTCGCCAGCGGTTCGGCGGAATCGATGGTGAGCTGCACTGGTGATCCTCTCGCGTGCCCGGTTCCCGTGGAATCTCGACGGCGTCGAACGGTTGGAACACCGGGCGATTTACCGGCGAGTTTACGCAGAAGAACTGTTGCATTGCGCGACGGAGGCCGACAAGCGTGTGACGCGAACGTTTTCCACATCGTGCGACGTGGAACTCAGACCGGACACCGTGTTGCGGAGGGCGTGGGATTCGAACCCACGATGACGCTCACGCGCCATAGCGGTTTTCAAGACCGCCGCACTCGACCACTATGCGAGCCCTCCCGATTCGGAAAACCCTACTGCGTCCACCGGTAACGTCCGCAGGGTCGGGAGGAGAACCGGTGCCGTCGTCACACCGCGTCGTCCACCTGTCCGATCTCCACCTGAGCGCCGGCGGTGTGGACGAGGACGGCGTGGACGGGGTTCGTTCCCTGCAGCACGTCCTGGAATCCCTGCGCCACGTCGGTGACGTCGACGTCGTGGTCGTGAGCGGGGACGTCACCGACGACGCGTCACCCGCGGGGTACCGCACCGCCCGCGAGATCGTCGGCGCGTGGGCGGCCGGGCGTGGGGCGGCCTGTGTGTTCACCACCGGCAACCACGACCGGCGGGAGCCGTTCGCCGAGGTCCTCGGCACCGGTCACCTCGACGCCGGGGGCCGCGACGTCGGCGGGCGCGGCCCGGCGGGCAGCTGCGCCGCGGTGAGCGAGACCCGCGGGTTGCGCGTCGTGTCGCTCGACAGCCTGGTGCCGGGCCGCTCGGGCGGTGCGCTCGACGACGCACAGCTGGCCTGGTTGCGTGAGGTCCTCGGCCGGGAGGCGCCGGCCGGCACGATCGTCGCCCTGCACCACCCACCGGTCACGTTGCACGGGCATCCGTTGGCGGGAGCGGCGCTCCGGGACCCGCAGCGGTTGGCGGCCGCCCTGGCCGGCTCCGACGTCCGCGCGCTGCTGTCCGGGCACTTCCACCACCAGCTGGCCTCGAGCCTCGCCGGTGTCCCGGTGTGGGTGACGCCGGGTGTCATCACCCGGGCCGACACCACCGCACCGGTGGGGGTGGTCCGCGGGGTGCTCGGGGGCAGCGCGACCGTCGTCGACCTCGGCCCGGGCTCGCCCGCGGTGTTCACGACCGTCGCGGCCCGCGATCCCCGTGCGGGCGAACTCGTCTACGTGTGGGACCTCGCCACGGACACCGTCGTCACGACCGAACCCTGACGCCGCCCGGCGCCGCTCAGAGCACGAGATCGAGCCGGTTCCCGACGACCACGGCATCCGCACCGCCCGCACGCTCCCAGGCGGCGACGACGTCGGCGGCCGTGCGGGCGGGCGTCGGCGACGTGACGAGTGCCCGGGCGAGTTTCCCCTTGCCCAGCTTGCTGTCGTAGCTGACGACGATCGGTTCGCCACCCGGGCGTGGTGACAGGACCCGCACCGCGACCGCGTTCGCCGGTGCCTTCCACATGGCGGCGTAGTCGGTCGACCGCAGGTCGACCGTCAAGCCCCGCAGCAGGGTCGGGACGACCTCGGTGAGCACCGGTTTCCAGAACGAGGCCAGCACCCCGAGACCGGGCAACGAGGCGGCGGCCGGCAACCGGTAGCGGGGCACCGGCTCGTCGCCGCGGACCACACCGAACAGGCCCGAGAACACCAGCACGGAGGTCGCCGCGCGGCGCCGTGACGCCGGATCGAGCGTCGCGGCGTCGAGACCGGCGTAGACGATCCCCGCGTAGCGGTCGAGCGCCGGCCGCTTCGGCGCAGTCGTGATCGCGGCGTCGTGGGCGAGTTCCTCGGCGGCGGTGCCCGCGGGCAGCCGGAGCACCTGCGCCGCGTCCGGACGGGTGAGCGTCACGGCGAGGGCGGCCGCCACCCGGTCGCGGGGGGCGGGGCGGCCGGGGGCCGCGGGCCCCCCCCGCCCCACCCCGCCCCCCGCCGTCGGAGCCGGCCGCCGGGGCCGCCGCGGGCCGGATCACCGAGGCCAGCAGCTCGGCCCGGCCGAACGCGGTCCAGGCCAGGCCGACGCCCACCGCGGCCAGCAGGCTGGCCACGAACCGGGCCAGCAC
>CAXUNA010000085.1:0-5625 GCA_964252095.1 uncultured Jatrophihabitans sp.
CGCCACCACCGGCGCCGGCGCGTCCGGCACCGCCACCGCCGTCGCCGCCGCCCCGCCGCCGGACAGCGTCATGAAGCCCGGCCAGACGGTGCCCGGCGACTGGGTCCGGCCGTCGGCCAAGGGCATCTACAACTCGTGCTTCTGCGCGCGGTGGGGCACGTTCCACGAGGGCATCGACTTCGCCGCACCGCTGGGCTCCCCGATCCTCGCGGTGGGCGACGGCGTGGTGGTCCAGGCGGGCCCCGCGAGCGGCTTCGGCAACTGGGTGATCATCAAGCACGCCAACGGCGACATGACGATCTACGGCCACATGAAGTACTACTTCGTCAAGATCGGCCAGCAGGTCAAGGCCGGCCAGGAGATCGCGCTGGTCGGCGAGGAGGGCGAGGCCACCGGGCCGCACCTGCACCTCGGCGTGAAGATCGGCAGCACCGACGGCCACGACGGCACGCTCGTCGACCCGGTGCCGTGGCTCAAGGCGCGCGGCATCGACGTCGGCCCGTACAACGAGAACGGCTGACGACGCTCCCTTCGTGTCCGGTCAGAGTGATTTGACCGCAGGTACCGCGGGCGTCAGGGTGGAAATCGTGAGCGCCCGCGGTCGTGTCGACACGACGCTGCGCCACCTCCCCGCCTGGAACCTCCCCGCGGTCCTGCGCCCGGCCGACGCCCGTTCACCGTGGTGGACCTGGGTGGTCACCCGCGCGTTCATGCTGCTAGCGGTGGGGTTCGCGCAGGAGAGCGTGGTCGGCGACGTCACCTACTACGGCCGCAGCCTGTACTGGATGTTCCGGCACGGGGCGGGACTGCGCGACACCCTGCAGGAGTACCCGCTGCCGGTGTTCGGGGTGCTGCTGCCGCAGTTCCTGCTCGGCGGGCTCAACCCACTGGTGTTCGCCGTGCTGTTCTTCCTCTCGATGCTCGCGGTCGACGCCCTGTTCCTGCGTCACCTGATCCGCCGGCGCACCCGGCTGCGACCCGAGCAGCACGGCACGCAGGGCGCCGTCGGGTTCTGGCTGTGGTTCATCCCGCTCATGGGCCCGATCGCGTACTTCCGGTTCGACCTGGTCCCGGCGGTGCTCGCCGGCGCCGCGATCACCGCGGTGGTCGACCGGCCCAGCCGCTCGGGGTGGCTGACGGCCGTCGGCGCCGGGTTGAAACTGTGGCCCGCGGCGCTGCTGCCGAGCTTCCTGGTCCGCCGCGAGTCCCGCCGGCCCGCGTTGCTGGGCTTCGTCGCCGGCGGCGTGGTGGTCCTCGGGGTGTCCGTGGGCGTCGGCGGCGTGCAGCGGTTGATCTCGCCGTTGCAGTGGCAGTCCGACCGCGGCCTGCAGATCGAGTCGATCTTCGCGCTCCCGCTGATGCTCGCGCGGATGTTCCGGGAGCGGTCCTGGGACGTCCACGTCAGCCCCTACAAGGCGTGGGAGGTGTTCGGACCGGGCACCCACGTGCTCGTGCTGGCGAGCACCGCCGCGACCGGCCTCACCGTGGTCTGGCTGGTCTGGACGTGGTGGCGGGCGTTCCGGCTGCCGACGGTCTCGGTCGAGCTCGTCGGCTGGCTGGTGTTCGCCACCGTCGCCGTGATGACGGTGGTGAACAAGACCCTCAGCCCGCAGTACCTCATCTGGCTCGGCGGCCCGCTCGCGGTGATGCTGCTCAGCCGGGCCCCCGACCCGGCCCTGCGCCGGACGACGACGCTGCTGCTGGTCGTGGCGGGGCTGACGCAGGTGATCTTCCCGCTGGTCTACACCTGGATCCTCGACGACACCCGGGTCGCCTGGCAGCTCCCCGTCGGCACGCTGGTGCTGGTGGCCCGCAACCTGCTGCTCGTGGCCGTCACCTGGACCGCGTGCCGCCGGGTGTGGGTGATGACCCGCGCGACCACGACCACCGGTGACGACGCGGGAGACGCTGCACCGACCCGCGAGTTCGCGGCAGCGAAGATCGGGAACAGCGCCGCGGCGGGTGTCGGGCCGGCCGCCGAGGACGACCAGCGCGACGACGACCCTCAGAGCTTGTCGAGCACCGCGTAACGCAGCACCAGCCACTTGCTGCCGGTGTCGCCGCCGAAGTCGATCTGCGCCTGCGCCTTCTCCCCCTCGCCCCGGGTGGCGGTGACGGTGCCGAGCCCCCACGAATCGTGGGTGACGCGGTCGCCGACCGCGAGGGCGATGACGTCGCGGTTGCCCGCGCCGCCCTTGAGACCACCGCGCGCGGCCAGTTGTGACTGCGCGGAGGTGGACGACGTGGTCCGCCGGGGACCCGACCGGTAGCCGTGGTCGGAGTACGCGCCGGAGCTCGGTTCGTCGCCGTACGACGGCACGTACGGCGCGCGGCCGACCGCGCCGGTCCAGTGCACGAGCTCGCCGGGGATCTCGTCCAGGAACCGCGACGGGCCGTTCCAGGCCGGCTGGCCGAACGCGCTCCGCGCGAGCGCCCGCGACACCAGCAGCCGTTCCCGCGCCCGGGTGATCCCGACGTACGCGAGCCGGCGCTCCTCGGCGAGCTCGTCGGGGTCGCCGAGCGCCCGCACGTGCGGGAACACGGCGTCCTCCATGCCGGTGAGGAACACGACCGGAAACTCCAGGCCCTTCGCGGTGTGCAGGGTCATGAGCGTGACGACCCCACCGGTGCCGTCGGCGTCCGGCACGCTGTCGGCGTCGGCGACCAACGACACCTGCTCGAGGAAGGCGTCGAGCGACCGCGCCTCGGGGGTGCCCTCGCGCGCCTCGCTGAACTCCTGCGCGACGGTGACGAGTTCCCGGAGGTTGTCTACCCGGCCCTCGTCCTGCGGGTCCTTGGAGCTGGTGAGCTCCTCGAGGTACCCGGTGCGGTCGAGCACGGCCTCGAGCACACCGGCGGGGGTGGCATCGGGGCCGGAGTTGACGCCGCGCAACCCCAGCATGAGATCGGTGAAACCCTGCACCGCACTGAGGGATCTCGGGGCCAGCGCCGCGAGGTCGGCCCGCTCGAGCGCCTCGCCGAACGAGATCGACTCGGCCGCGGCGAGCGCCTCGATCATCGCCTCGGAGCGGTCGCCGATACCGCGGCGCGGGGTGTTGAGGATCCGCCGCAGTGACACGACGTCGTCGGGGTTCGCGATCACCCGCAGGTACGCGAGGGCGTCGCGGATCTCGCGCCGCTCGTAGAACCGCACGCCGCCGACGACCTTGTACGGCATGCCGACCCGGATGAACACCTCCTCGAACACCCGCGACTGCGCGTTGGTGCGGTAGAACACCGCGATGTTCGACGGCTGCACGCCCTCTTTGTTGCGCAGTGCCTCGATCTGCAGCGCGACCCACGCCGCTTCGTCGTGCTCGTTCTCCGCGACGTAGCCCTCGATCTTCTCGCCGGCCCCGGCGTCGGACCACAGGTTCTTCGGCACGCGGTCCGGGTTGCGGGCGATGACGGCGTTGGCCGCGGAGAGAATCGTCTGCGTGGAGCGGTAGTTCTGCTCGAGGAGGATGGTCGCGGCGTCCGGGTAGTCGCGCTCGAACTCGTTGATGTTGCGGATGGTCGCGCCGCGGAACGCGTAGATCGACTGGTCGGCGTCGCCCACCACCACGAGCTCCGCGGCGGGCACGGTCTCGCGGCCCTCGACGACGTCGGGCTCGCGGGTGAGCTCACGCACCAGCACGTACTGCGCGTGGTTGGTGTCCTGGTACTCGTCGACCATGACGTGCCGGAACCGGCGGCGGTAGTGGTCGGCGACGTCCGGATGACGTTGCAGCAGCTCGACGGTGGTCATGATGAGGTCGTCGAAGTCGAGGGCCTGCGCCTCCCGCAACCGGGTCTGGTACCGCTCGTAGACCGCGGCCAACACCTTGTCGTTGTCCGTGGCTGCCTGCTCCGCCCACGCCGCCGGCGTCACCAGCTCGTTCTTGAGGTTGCTCATCTGGATCGCGAGCGAACGCGGCGGGAACCGCTTGCCGTCGAGCTCCAGCTCGCGCGAGACCAGTTGCACGAGCCTCCGGGAGTCGTCGGAGTCGTAGATCGAGAACGACGACCGCAGCCCGAACACCTTGGCGTCCTGACGCAGGATCCGCACGCACATCGAGTGGAACGTCGAGACCCACATGTTCCGCGCCCGGCGCCCGACCAGCCCGACGACCCGTTCGCGCAGCTCGGCCGCCGCCTTGTTGGTGAAGGTGATGGCGAGCACCTGGAACGGCGTCACGTCGCGCTCGGCCAGCAGGTACGCCACCCGGTGGGTGAGCACGCGGGTCTTGCCCGAACCCGCCCCCGCGACGATGAGCAGCGGGCTGCCCTCGTGTCGGACCGCCTGCCGTTGCTGGGGATTCAGGCCGTCGAGCAACTGGGCGACGCCGGCGGGTGAGGACGCCGGCGAGGCGGTGCCGGGCCGTGCGGGAGCGCTCATCGGGGTCCAGCCTACGAGCGCCGACCGACATCGCCGACCGACGCCCGGCCGGCCCCGACGGCCGTCCTACGTGGTGGGATCCGCGACGAACGACCCCTGCAGGTCGATGACGACGCCGATCAGCCCGGAGGAGTTCGCCGTGGTGAACCGGCGGTCGGGTCCGACCCTGACCTGAGCGGCGTTCGCGGCCACGTTGCCCCTCGCCAGGTTGAGGTTGCTGACCACCGGCTGGGCCGTGCCGGCCGGGTAGACGGTGAGGTAGGTCGAGCTGGCCGGCAGGACGCCGGTCAGGTTGATGTTGAGCGCGCGGGTGTCGGCGGACACGAACCGGGAGACGTCCGTGGTGCCACGGGCACCGCTGCCGAGCGGGCCGTACGGCGTCCGCTGCCGGGTGTCGGTGACGCGGGTGGGCGCGAGCGGGCGGTACACGAGACCGCCCGCCGCGGGATCGGTGTAGACGCCCGAGATGTCACCGATCACCTGGGTGTACGGCGACAGGTTGTTCCGGATGCTGAAGGTGACGGTCTTGCACGCGTCGGTGCTGCACCGCACGGGGACGACGGCGAGGTTCGCGACGGTCTGACCGGCCAGGAAGTTCAGCGTCGACACCACGGGCGGCGTGCCGGCGCCGTTCCACAGCGTGAGGTTGCCGAGGCCCCGTGTGCCGGTGACGGTGATGTTCATGACCGCGGCCGTGATGGTCTTGTTGACGGCCGGCGTGCCGTAGTCGATCGTCACGACCCCGGTGTTCTTCGGGTACTTCGTCGTGAGACCGCCGATGCCGGTGCGGGTGTCGAACAGCCGCTTCGGCGCCGGGAGCGGCATGTAGACCGACCCGGCGGCGGCGCCGCCACCCTTGCCGTACCAACCGAGGACGTCGACGACGACCTGGGCGCGCCCGTTCGCCACCACCGCCGCGAAGATCGCGAGCTGGTTCCGGACGCCGCCCTGACCGACCGCGACGGTGACGGAGTTCGCCCGCGTCTGGTTGTGGTCGAAGTTCAGGCTCGAGGCGACGGGTCGCGCGGTCCCGGCGGGGAACGCGGTGAGGTAGCCGCCCCCGGTGGGGGTGGTGACGGTGAGGTTGATGACCACCGCCGCGGCGTCACCGCCACCGAACGCCCTCGACAGGTCGACCACGCGGGTGGTGCCGTTCGCGATCGGGCCGCCCGAGCTGCGGGTGTCGAGCATGCGGGTGGGCGCGACCGCGTAGAAGCGCCCGGCCGGGAGGGTGGGGGCGGGCGGGG
>CAXUNA010000085.1:5635-7332 GCA_964252095.1 uncultured Jatrophihabitans sp.
GGCCGGTGGCGGCGGGCGCGGGATCCGCGACCGCGACGACCGAGGAGGCGCCGACGAGGAGCGCGACCGAGGCGACGAGCAGGGCGGCCGGACGGAGGGGGCGACCGTGTCGGGCGAGGGAAGACAGCATGTGAGGAGCTCCCGGTTGGGGGGATACGGGAACGTGCAGCTCCTGCTTACCCAGTGATCGACTCGTTCTCTCGCGAGATCACAGATTCTTCACTCGAGGTCCGGCCCCGCGACGCGGTTGCCGCGCAGGCCCGGCGCGTGCCACCATGGCCGGGTGTCCGTCACCTCGTCGTTTTCCTACGGGTATCGCTGTGCGATACCCGTCGCGACCGGCTGACACCACGCCGAACACATCGCCCCGGGTCCGCACGTGGCCCGGGGCTTTCTCGTGTGTGCAGCAGTGGCGCACGGGTTCCCGGGGCAGCGCGGCCCTCGGCCCATCTCAGAGGAGCCAGAGGACAGCATGAGCACCGCCACCGGAACCGCCAGCAGCACCCCCGCCCGACCGGTCGACCCCGCCGAGGCCATCCCCGTCCTCCGCGAGCGGATCGACGACCTCGACGCGCAGATCGCCCGGTTGGTGAAGTCGCGGGCCGAGGTCAGCCACCGCATCCAGGCGGCCCGTGTGCAGGGCGGCGGCACCCGCATCGAACTGGGCCGCGAGCGCGTGGTCCTGCAGGGCTACCGCGAGGTGCTCGGACCCGACGGCGCCCTGCTGGGTGACGCCGTGCTGCGCGTGTGCCGGGGTGCGCGCTGAGCGAGCCGACGTCGCCCATCGCACCGCTGCGCGACGGGATCCCGGAGATCGAACGCGCGCTGTTCGTCGTCGCCCACCCGGACGACATCGACTTCTCCTGTTCCGGGACCGTCGCGCGGTTCACCGACGCCGGGATCGCGGTGACCTACCTGCTGGTCACCCGCGGTGACCAGGGCGGGTTCGACGACACCCCGCGGGACCAGATGGGCGCGCTGCGCGAGGCCGAGCAGCGGGCGGCCGCCGCCGTCGTCGGCGTGGACGACGTGCGGTTCCTCGACGAACGCGACGGTCACGTGGTCGCCTCGCTCCCGCTGCGGGGCGCGATCTCCCGGGTGATCCGGCAGGTCCGGCCCCAGCTCGTCGTCACCCACAGCCCGGAGTGGAACTGGTCGGCGATGCCCGCGAACCACCCGGACCACATGGCGGTCGGCGAGGCCACGGTCCGGGCCGTCTACCCCGACGCCCGCAACCCGTTCGCGTTCCCGGAGCTGATCGCGGACGAGGGGCTCGACGCCTGGACGGTGCACGAGCTGTGGGTGCTCGGGCTGCCGGCCGACCACGTCGTCGACATCAGCGCGCAGCTGCCACGCAAGGTCGAGGCGTTGCGCGCGCACGTCAGCCAGACCGCGGACGCCGACCTCGCCGGCCTGCTGGAGCGGTGGAACGGCGGCATCGCCCGCGAGGCCGGGCTCGGGGCGGACCGCTTCGCCGAGAGCTTCAAGCGGGTCCTCATCCCGATGTAGGTGCGGGGTCCCCGGCGCCCGGTCCGTAGGGTGCGGGACATGGACGTCGACGCCCTCGAGGCAGCCGCGCTGGCCGCCGGTCTCGACCCCGGTGCGCACGACTACTACGCGACCGGCGCCGACGACGAGCTCACCCTCACGGCCAACCGGGCGGCGTGGGGGCGGTGGCGGATCCGCCCGCGGGTGCT
>CAXUNA010000085.1:7342-10276 GCA_964252095.1 uncultured Jatrophihabitans sp.
GGGGGGCCCCGTCGACACGACGACCACCGTGCTCGGCTCACCGGTGCGGTTCCCCGTGCTCGTCGCCCCCGCGGCGTACCAGCGCCTCGCCGACGACGACGGTGAGCGCGCGATGGCCCGCGGCGCCGCCGACGCCGGCACGGTCATGACCCTGTCGACGATGTCGACCGTCACCCTCGAGGACGTCGCCACGGCGGTGCCGGGCTCGCCGCGCTGGTTCCAGCTGTACGTCCACGTCGACCGACGCGACACCGAACGGCTCGTCGACCGCGCCGAGGCGGCGGGGTACACGGCGCTGGTCGTCACCGTGGACACCCCGGAACTGGGCCACCGCGCCCGGCACGGCGAGGGCGGGTTCGTCCTGCCCGAGGGCATGGCGGTGGCGAACCTCGTCGACACCGGCGGCCAGGCCGGCCGGATCAGCGACTACGCCGCCACGATGTTCGACCCGTCGTTGACGTTCGAGGCGATCGCGTGGCTGGTCTCGCGCACCACGCTGCCGGTCGTGGTGAAGGGCGTCCTGCGCGGCGACGACGCCGCCGCGGCCGTCGACGCCGGTGCGGCCGCGATCTGCGTGTCCAACCACGGCGGCCGCCAGCTCGACGGTGCCGTGGCGACGGCGGACGCGCTGCCCGACGTCGTCGCGGGTGTCGCGGGCCGGGCCGAGGTGTACGTCGACGGCGGGGTCACCCGCGGGACCGACGTGCTGCGCGCCCTCGCCCTCGGCGCCCGCGCGGTGTGGGTGGGCCGCCCGGCGCTGTGGGGGCTCGCCACGAACGGGTCCACCGGTGTGCGCGACGTCCTGCTCCAGCTGGGCGAGGAGACCCGCCTCGCCTTCGCGCTGGCCGGCGTGCGATCGGTGCACGATGCAACACCCGATCTGCTGGTGCACCAACCCTGGCTCTGATCGGCCTCGTCCGCACCGACCCGGGCGGCGGTCGCGCCACGGGGGTCCGGTGAGTGGTCAGAAACCCCCGTGAGTGGTCAGGAATTGCTGCCCATTCGGTGGGAGAAGTGCCCACTCGCCGGGGTTGGGGCCGCTCAGTTGAGGCGGCGCTCGGTGGCCCAGCGGGTCAGCTCGTGGCGGTTCGAGAGCTGCAGTTTGCGCAGGACGTTGCTGGCGTGGGTCTCCACCGTGCGGGCCGAGATGACCAGCTGCTCCGCGATCTCCTTGTAGGCGTAGCCACGGGCGAGCAGCCGCAGCACCTCGCGCTCCCGCGGGGTCAGCTGGTCCAGCTCGGGATCGAGACTGCCTGGTGGCAGGCCGGTGTCGCGGAAGGCGTCGAGCACGAACCCCGCGAGGCGTGGGCTGAACACGACGTCCCCGCCGGCCACCCGTGCGATGGCGTCGACGAGTTCGTCCGGCGCGATGGTCTTGGTGACGTACCCCTGCGCGCCCGCCCGGATGACGGCGATGACGTCCTCGGCGGCGTCGGACACCGAGAGCGCGAGGTACTTGGTCGCCGTGTCCCCTCCGCGGGTGATGACGTCGGCGCCGCTGCCGTCCGGCAGGTGCACGTCGAGCAGCACGACGTCGGGCGCGTTCGCGGCGATCACCGCGACGGCGCTCGCGACGTCGGACGCCTCGCCGACGAGGTCGACGGCGTCGCGGATCTCGGCGCGCACACCGGTCCGGAACAGCGCGTGGTCGTCGACGATCACGACCCGGGGGCGTGGGCTCATGCGAGCGACACCTCGAGTTCCACTTCGGTTCCCTCTCCTGGTGCACTGTGCACCGATGACGTCCCGCCGTGCCGCGCCATCCGCTCGGTCACCGAGCGGCGCAGGCCGAGCCGGTCCTCGGCGACGGTCCCCGGGTCGAACCCCTTGCCGCGGTCGCGGACGTAGACGACGGCCCGGGCGTCCTCGATCTCGACGTACAGCGAGACGTGGTCGACCCCCGCGTGCTTGGCCGCGTTGACCATCGCCTCGCGCGCCGCGGCGGTGAGTGCCTCGCCGGACGGCGCGATCGGGGCGTCGCCGACGGTGACGACGTCGACCGTCACCCCGTACGAGTCCTCGACCTCGGCCGCCGCCTCGCGCAAGGCGCCCACGACACTGGCGCTGCGTGCGGTCGGGTCACCCCAGAGCAGCGTGCGCAGCTCGCGTTCCTGGCCACGGGCGAGGCGCGCGACCTCGCGCGGGGAGTCGGCCCGGCGCTGGATGAGCGCGAGGGTCTGCAGCACCGAGTCGTGCACGCGCGCGGCCAGTTCCGCGCGTTCCTCGGACCGGATGCGCTCACGACGCTCGTCACCGAGCTCGCGCACCAGCTTCATCCACCACGGCCCGGTGAGCAGGGCCAGGCCGACCGCGGCGACGAGGACGGCCGTCAGCGTGCTGCCCAGCGACTTCACGTCGGCACGGACGAACGCGATGACGATCGCCGACACCACGAGCAGCGCGCCGACCGCCAGCCGCGCGAGACCGCCGCGGTCCCCCGCCGGAGCCGTCACCACCGACACCGACCGCTCGCTCCAGTGCCGGCGGGTGCCGTCGTCGGCCTGCCGCCAGAGGAACGCCCCGCCGACGCACGCGAGCAGCGCCGGCAGCAGGAACGACGGCGAGCTCGCCGCCGTCACGACCACGGCGACCGAGATCGCCGCACCGAGCACGACCTGCAGCAGCCGACGGCGTCCGGTCGGGGGCGTCGCCGCGGGATCGGCCGGCAGCACGATCCAGTAGGCGGCGTAGAGCACGGCCCCGAAGCCGCCGAAGAACGTCAGGCCGACCATCGCGACGCGCACCGTGCGCAGCGGCCAGTGCAGGTGGGCGGCGAGCCCGGTGCTGACGCCGCCGACCACCGCGCCGTCGTCGACCCGCGTGAGGCGGGGACGGGTGGGCACGGCGGCGGTCACGTCGTCCATCATGGCCGCCCCGCTCCCCGCGGGCATCGGGATCGCCACGGAGGGTCAGGGGGACGGACACGGGTGGGAT
>CAXUNA010000086.1:0-10244 GCA_964252095.1 uncultured Jatrophihabitans sp.
GTGGCGAGCGGCAGGTGCGGGCCGTGCTGCTCGAGCGACCCCGTGGGCAGCAGCAGCACCCGCCGGGGGGACGATGCGACCTCCGGCCAGGTCGCGGTCCGCAGCGGTCCGGGCGCCGTCACAGTCTCGTCCGCCCGCGCACCCGCGGCAGCAGCGGGCCGATCCGCCGGGTGCGGAGCGCGCCCTCGAAAACCCCGACGGAGTATGCGGCATCGTCGAGCAGGTGGCTCGCGACCACGAGCGGGAGGCTCCGCCAGGTGACGTCCTCACCGCGGTGGGCCTTCCGCACGATGTCGAGGACGCCGGAGAGCGCGACGAGGGCCACGAACCGTCGTCGGCGCGCCGAACCGATGCACAGCGCAACGGTCAGCGGCCACCACGGTCGCAACGCGAACCGGCCGAGCGAGATCGCGGCGACCCCCTGACCGTAGGCCGCGAGCCGCAGGGCGTCACGGGCCGGCAGGGTGGGGAACATCCGGGGCGCCACCGCGATCGATGCGGCGGCCCCGGCGATCGCGAGCCACGGCCGTACCGCCGTCCCCAGCAGCCACGGCACGAACGAGAACACCGAGACGTCGGCGTGCCGGACCACGCCCGGGTGCCGGGCCTCGAGCAGCGCCGCTCCGCTCCCGTAGAACTGCCGCCGACGCAACACCTTCCTCAACGACGCCCGCGGCTCGTGCCACGCCACCACGGACGGCACGTACCGGATCACGCCCTCGATGCCGAGCCGCCAGACCAGGTCGACGTCCTCGGCGACGGCCATCGTCTCGTCGAACCCGCCGGCGCGTCGGAACGCCGTGCGGTCGACGAGCAGCAACGCCGTGGGCAGGTAGCCGACCGGGCCGCCGGCGGCGACGTCGGCGGCCACCGGCCCGAGGTCGAGCCCACCCGCGTGCTGCTCGACCATGCCGCCGAGTCCGTGTGACGCGGCGCTGCGGATGCGCGGGCCGACCGCCACGACCTCGGAGTCCGCCCGGGCCACCGCGAGCAGTCGCCCGAGCCACCCGGCTTCCGGAGCGATGTCGGCGTCGACGAACGCGATCCAGGCCGTCGTCGCCTGCGCCGCTCCGGCGTTGCGTGCCGCCGCCGGCCCCAGCGGTGCCTCGTGCCGCAGCACGGAGAGACCGTCGCGGTGCAGTGCAGTGTGCAACGGTGCGGGCGACCCGTCGTCGACCACGACCACCGGCACACCGGCCGGCACCGCGTCGAGCACCCGTTGCACGGGCCCGGCGGCCGACAACGCCGGGACGACCACGGTGACGTCGTCGACCTGGGGCGCGAGGTCGTCGCGGGAAGCCGGTTCCAGCAGCAGGCCGTAGCGCACCAGCCGGGTGGTCAGTGCGGAGATCGCAGGCGGCGCCGGGTCGACCGTGCCGAGCAGGTCCGCGACTCCGCGTGCGCCCGTCGCCGACAGCTTCACCACCCGGAACGGCGAACCGCCGGCGAGCCGGTCGTCACGCAGTCGCAGCACCCCGGGGGCCAGCGCCCACCCGCTCACCCGGCGCCCAGGGTCGGGAAGCCGTCGGCGAGCTGGCCGAGCGCCTCGTCGAGCAGCAGCTCGAGCCGGGACGCGGGATCGAGCAGCCACTGCTCGTACGCGGCGAGCGTGGCGCCGAGCGCGCAGTGCCCGACGGTGACCGGGAGCAGGTCGGAGGCCGCCGCCCCGGTGCGGGCCGCCACGAACTCCGCGATCACCGCCCGCCACTGCACGAACCGCAGGGTGGAGCTGGCGAACAGGGTGGGGACGTCGAGGATCAGGCTCATCCGCTCGCGGTGACCCGCCACCGCTCCGGCGTCGGGCAGCGCGTTGAAGTCCACGACCGCGCGGCGCACGGCCTGCAGGACCGGGTCACCCGGCGGGACGGTGGCGAACCAGGCGCGGAACCGCTCGAGCTCGACGTCGAAGTCGCCCCACACCAGGTCGGTCTTCGAGGCGTAGTAGCGGAAGAAGGTCCGACGCGCGATGCCCGCACCGGCCGCGATGTCGTCGACGGCCGTCTCGTCGAACCCGCGTTCGGCGAACAGGGTGAACGCCACCCGCTCGAGAGCGGCCCGCGAGGTCGCCGGGCGGCGTCCGACCCGCGCGCGGGTGTCGTCGACCTCCGTCGTCACCCCGCGAGTTTGTCATGCGTCGGCGCCGGGCTCAGCTGCCCACTACGCCAGGTTCGACGGGTCGTCGATGGTCGCCCGGTTCGCGTCGCCGTGGTGGCGGTGGACCGCGGTGACGACCCACAGCACCAACCCGATGCCGAGCAGGACGCCCGCGGTGCGGTACTGCGCCACGTCGCGGTCGACGAGCGGCGAGACCAGGTAGAGGCAGACGAGTGCGCCGAGGACCGGGATGAACGTCGGGGCCCGGAAGTGGTGGTGCTCGACCTGGTCGCGGCGCAGGACCAGCACCGAGATGTTGACGACCGTGAACACCGCGAGCAGCAGCAACGACGTCGTCCCCGACAACTCCGGGACGCCGGTGACGAACGTGACCAGGCCGAAGCCGAGCAGCGTCGTGAACACGATGGCCACCCACGGCGTACGACGGCCCGGATGCACCCGACCGAGGACCTTCGGCACGACGCGTTCGTTCGCGAGCCCGTAGACCAGCCGGCTCGCCATCAGCATGTTGATGAGCGCGGTGTTGGAGACCGCGAACATCGTGACGAACGCGAAGATCCAGAGCGGGAACCACGACGCCCCGGCCTCGACGACCTGCAGCAGCGGCGTCGACCCCTCGGAGAGTTCGTCGAGCGGGACGAGGGCAACGGCGATGATCCCGACGAGGATGTAGATCGTCCCGGTGATCGCGAGGCCCGCGAACATCATCTTCGGGAAGATCGCGACCGGGTTGCGGGTCTCCTCGGCCATGTTCACCGAGTCCTCGAAGCCGACGAGGGCGAAGAACGCGAGCGCGGTGGCGCTGCCCACCGCGGTGAAGGCGCCGGTGTCGTCGGGGAGCTCGAACCGGGTGACGGCCGACCAGTCGCCGTCGCCGCCACCGAGGGCGATCGCGCCGATGAGCAGGATGAACACCAGGCCGGAGAGCTCGATGAGGGTGAGGACGACGTTCGTCTTCACGCTCTCGCCGACGCCGCGGACGTTGACCAACGCCACCAGCAGCAGGAAGCCCAGCGCGGCGAGGGTGAGGCCGACGCCGTCGGTGAAGCTCAGCCCGAAACCCTTGGCGAGGTTGGTCGCGAAGGCCCGCGCTGCCGTCGACGCCGAGGTGATCCCGCTCGACAGCACCGTGAACGCGACCATGAAGGTCAGGAAGTGGATGCCGAACGCCTTGTGCGTGTAGAGCGCGGCGCCGGCCGCCTTCGGGTACTTGGTGACCAGTTCCAGGTAGCTGCACGCCGTCAGGAGCGCGACGAGGAAGGCGCAGCCGAACGGGATCCAGACCGCGCCACCGACCTTGCCCGCGACGGTGCCGGTGAGCGCGTAGATGCCGGTCCCGAGGATGTCGCCGACGATGAACAGCAGGAGCAGCCCCGGTCCGAGAACGCGCTTGAGCTCGGGTTCTGACCCGGGGTCCTTCGTGCCCGTGGGAGCCGAGGTCGCCATGGGGTTTACAGTTCCCGAACAATCGGCGCAGGGTGCTGTGGTTCGGCTGGGAATCCTCAAGAGGACGAGAGGTCGTCCAGACAACTAGAGTGCGATCTGTCCGGTATCCCCCGCCGCCGGGCCACACCCCCGGAGGCGTCGCATGGAGCCAGGTCGGGCCGTCGCGTCCCCGGCCCAGCCCACGCGCCTCGCCGATGTCGAGGCGGCGTTGCTCGAGCTGGCCGGGCTCGCCGCCGAAGCGGTCGGGCTCACCGCCGGCCGGTTCCACCGCTCGTTCACGCCCGGTTCCGACCCGGACGCGGAGCTCGACGCGCTCCCGGTCCCGCGCGACACCGAGCCCCTGGTCGTCGCCGACACCTCGGCCGACCCTCGTACCGCGGAGCTTGCCGCGGTGACGTCGGGCCGGGTCGGCGCCTACGTCGCCGTGCCGGTCCTGGGCCCACGCGGCGCGGTGCGTGCCGTCCTGCAGGTGCACGGCCCGGCGCCGCGGGTGCTGCCGCCGGACGCCGTCGTGCGGCTCACCCGGTTCGCGGCGCTGCTTGCCACGGGGCTGGACACCATGGCGCAGTACGACGAGCTCGAGGGTGACCGACAGCGCTGGGAGCTCGCCGTGTCCGCCGGCGGGGTCGGCAGCTTCGACTGGGACCTGGTCACCGACCGGCTCGACTGGGACGACCGGCTCATGGAGCTGTTCGGGTACGCCGACGGCGAGTTCGTCCCGCACATCGACAGCTTCACCGCCCGGCTGCATCCCGAGGACGTCGCGCCGACCGAGGCGATCATCGCCGAGGCCATCGCCGTCAGCGGGCGGTACCGCGCCGAGTACCGGGTCGTGTGGCCCGACGGCACCGTGCGCTGGGTCGCGGCCCGCGGGCAGGTCACGCGTGACGTCGACGGCCGTCCGGTCCGGATGCTGGGCGTCGCCTTCGACGTCACCGAGGCGCACCAGGCGCGGACGATGGTGCAGCGGACCCGCGACCGGCTCGGGCTGCTCGCGGCCGTCAGCTCGGCGCTCGGCGACCACCGCAACCCCGAGCGCGCGGTGAGCCGGCTCGCGTCGGTGCTGGTGCCGCGCCTGGCCGACTACTGCATCGTGTCCCTGGTCGGCGAGGACGGTCGGTTGCGCGACGTCGGCAGCCACCACCCCAACCGCGACAGCGACGCCCTGCTCGCCCGCTACGCCGAGCACCGGCTGCGCGGGCTCAAGCCGTCGTCGTGGGTGTTGCGGGCCGCGGCCACCGGCCGGATCACCGTCATCCCCTACCCGTCCTGGGAGAACCTGCTCCCGGCGCTCGGTGACGCGGTCGCGGTCGACGCGCTCACCCAGCTCGCCCCGGCCTTCGCGATCTGTGTGCCGCTGCGCATCCGTGACCAGGTGCTCGGTGTGGTCACGCTGTTCAACGACCTCGACACCGGACCGTTCGGCTCCACCGACCAGCAGGTCGCGGCCGAGGTCGCGGCACGCGCGGCGGTCGCGCTGGAGGCCGCGCGTTCGTTCGGCCGGCAGCGCCGGATCGCCGAGGCGCTGCAGCGCAGCCTGCTCACCGCCCCGCCCGTGGTCGACCCGTGGCAGATCGCCGTGCGTTACCTGGCTTCCGTCGACGACCTGCAGGTCGGCGGCGACTGGTACGACGCGTTCTCGGTTCCCGACGGCTCGCTCATCGTGACCGTCGGCGACGTCATGGGCCACGATTCGTCGGCAGCGGCGCGCATGGGGCAGTTGCGCTCGATGCTGCGCGGGGTCTTCCTCACCGGTGAGCGGACGCCCGCCGAGGCGCTCGAGCTCGCCGACGAGGGCATGGAGCGGTACGGCCTGCCGGGTTCCGCCACGGCCGCGGTGGCGCGGTTGCGCAGCCTGCCGGGCGGCGAGGTCGAGGTCGAGCTGTCCGTGGCGGGACACCCACCGCCGGTGCTGGTCGGCGGCTCGTCCGGCACCCGCGTGGTCGAGGTCGTCGTCGACCCGCCTGTCGGTGTGCGCGCCGGCGCGCGGCGTTCGGTGACGTTCCGTCTCGAGTGCGGCGAGACCCTGCTCTGCTACACCGACGGCCTCATCGAGCGCCGCGACGAGGACATCGACGTCGGCATCGAGCGGCTCCGCGTCGCGGCCGACGCCGCCGGTCCGGACCCGGAAACCCTTCTCGATGCGGTGCTCTCGCGTCTCACCGAGCACCGCGCCGAGGACGACGTCGCCCTCCTCGCCGTCCGCTCCGCGCCGGGGAACGCCTGAGCTTCCCGGAGTTGCGGTCGAACTCCGTGCCCGTGCGGGCCCCGAGAGTCGAGAGCGTTGCACATGGCGCCGGTGGTGCGAGATCGCCTGCGGACCACTCATCTGCGACGCTGGTCCAAGCCCGGCACATATCGGTGTTCTCGACTTCTGAGGCTGTCGCACAAGACCCTCGTCTGTGGCGTCAAGTTCGTCCGGTTGGGGTTCCGCTACTGCGAGGGCCTGCCGGACGTCGGCCCATGCTTGCGCTGCCGCCATTGCCCGGTCAGCACTGGAGGGCGATACTCGGGAGATGTTGGAGGAGCTGGCGATGTACGGCAGCCCCGTCGTCGTGCCCGACTTCCTCGGCATGGTCGTTGATGACGCCCGCAGCTATGCATATGCCCGCTGCGTCAATCTCTCGCCGCCCGACGCAGACGGTCCTCCGCTGTCGGCGCTGACTTGGCAGCGGCCGGTCGTCGTCACGAGCCAAGAGCCAATGGCGGGCTCTCTGATTCTGGCTTGGCACCCAGTCGTGGTGACGTGGTCGTCCGAAGCAGATCTGACCGGCGTCCGTGAGCCACGTCGTCCCCATCCACGCGTCGATCTCGACGCGCCTTCGGAGGTCCGGCCGGACTGATGAGCCAGCGAGCGCGAGAGATCGCCCGCCGGGTACGCGCTGAACGGACTCGAACTGCTACAGCTCAGGCGGCGTGACGTCAGAGCCCGCTGCCCGATCGCCTTGCATCCCTCCGTGACGGAGCAGGGGATCGTCATCCCTACGTGTCCCGGAGGGGAGCTTCGGTCCGACGCGGCGTGGAGTGCCCGCGCCCGTTCACGATGCTCGCGGTACCGCCAGTACCTCCTTGGTCCTACGGTGCAGCAGGAACAACGTCGGTGCTCGAGCGGCTATCACGGGACTGGTCGTGTAGCCAAGAGCCACCTCGCGGCGGGTCAGACGCATCGCTCGCAGCGTGAAGGACGCTGCAGTTGCCACGAGGAGAACAGCCAACGCAACCCAGGAGACGCCGAACCACGGTTGCAGGTCGGGGACATAGCTTTCGAGCGCGATCGGGACGATGCAAGGCACTGCGAACAGGTGCAGGATGTCACCGAGGTCTCTGCATCGTTGCGCGGTTCGTCCCGGCAGCGTCGTCAGCGGTCTCCGGTCCGCATCGTGTCCGTCAGGCGGGCGAACCCCGGTCACACCATCACCCAAGTCCCTGTCGCACAGCACATCGGTCGGCGCCACGGTATCGGTGGGACCCGTTGGTTGCGGGGTCGCCGAGCGAGTCAAGCGTCAATCCCGTGAAGCGATCCGCTGACACGCCTTCAGTGCAGCGGTCGCGTTCACCCGATGGTCTGACGGACATCCGCATCACGCCCTAAGCCGGGAGGGTCAGCCCCGCCCGATGTAGGGCATGGCCGTCGCCATCACGGTCGCGAATTGCACATTGGCGCCCAGCGGCAGCGCGGCCATCGCGGTCACGACGCGGGCCGCGTCGGCCACGTCCATCGTCGGCTCGACCCTCGTGGAGCCGTCGGCCTGCAGCACGCCGCTGGCCATCGCTGAGGTCATCTCCGTGCCGGCGTTGCCGATGTCGATCTGGCCGACGGCAATGTCGAACGCACGACCCTCGAGCGCGAGCGCACGGGTCAGACCGGTGACGGCGTGCTTGGTCGTGGTGTACGCAATCGAGTTCGGCCGCGGCACGTGCGCGGAGATCGACCCGTTGTTGATGATGCGGCCGCCACGGGGCTGCTGATCACGCATCGCGGCGAAGGCGGCCTGAGCACACCAAAACATCCCGTTGACGTTCGTGTCGACAACGTTCCGCCACTCGTCAGGCGTGACCTCTGTGAGCGGCCGGCCTGCCCCGGATACGCCGGCGTTGTTGAACAGCAGGTCCACCCGCGCGGCCCCTCGCCGCCCGATGTCGGCGAACAACGTCCGCACCGCCTCTGGGTCGCGGACGTCGGCGACCACCACGTCGACCGAACCACCCGGCGCGGCGCGCGCCGTCTCCTCAAGCGGTTCACGACGGCGCCCCGCGACCGTCACCGCCCAGCCGTCGGCGACGAGCGCCAGCGCGACGGCACGCCCGACCCCGCTGCCTCCGCCCGT
This sequence comes from uncultured Jatrophihabitans sp., assembly GCA_964252095.1. Classification (GTDB taxonomy): domain Bacteria; phylum Actinomycetota; class Actinomycetes; order Mycobacteriales; family Jatrophihabitantaceae; genus CAXUNA01. The sequence goes on from CAXUNA010000086.1 coordinate 7,890, forward strand.
GACGACCGCAGCACCACGCGTCGAGTTCTCCACGGTGTCAGCGTTCCAGAACACCCGCAGCTCGGCGTCCGGCGGACGATCCGCTGGTGCGAGTGGTTGCAGCAAGGGGACCTGAGTGGACGGGCTCGGCAAACAACCCCTGACCATTCTGTCCGAGCAACCGGGTCAGGCTCCCTCCGTGTCAGCTGTGAGGTCGCCCGCCACCTCAATGGCGTTAACCATCAGCTGCTTGCCCTGTGCGGCGACGATTTCTGCGCGCTGCCCGTCGGACAGTTCGACGAGCATCAGCTCGACACCCCAACTAGATGCGGCTTCCCGCAGCCAGCCCCTGATCGAGTCTTGAGCCTGAGCGCTGGCGAAGGCGATGATGCAGCGGGTCTCAGAACCCCACGGCTGAGATCTCAGTAGGGCTAGCTTCAGGATGTCTTGGCCGATCTTCTTCAGCTGGGCGCCCTTGAGTACACCCTGGCGGGCGTATGCCTCGACCACCACCGTGGGAGTGCTTGAGTCCGCGCCGTCGACCTCGACGTAGGCCCCGGCCTCGCCGACGACGATCTTGGTGGGCGTGAGCTCGGGGATCTCGGGGTGCGCGTCGGCGAGAGCTGCCAGGATCCAGCCCTCGGCGTCTTTCTGGACCTGGGAGTTGCTGCGCTGCGTCGGACTACTAATCCTGTTGTCAGTCATGGGTCGGGGTCTATCACGGGCGGGGTCGCCGAGTCTCCCGCGATTTGCGCGAACGGCCAACGGGGTGCCTGAGGGCGGGACGCCTGACCTGATCGGTCGGATATGCACGTCGCGCACGTCGGCCTCCGATCGCGCCCGCTTGGTCAGAGTCCGCGTGCCTCCCCTTCTGCGACGTGACGCGTTTGGCGATCGTTAACGCGATCGTCCGGCTTTAAGGTGTCGTCGTCCAAGGTCGCAGCGTTAGGACGCGATCACGAGGCCCGCGACCAAAGCCGAGGCTCACTAACCGCGAGCTACTCTCTTTCAATGCGCGGGCATCATCATGGCTTCGACTCGCTCTCGGGTGACAAACAGCGAGAGGTCTGGCGGCTCGCTGACGTTGGACAGCTGCACCCCGACCCGACGGTCGCTTCGATGTCCGTCCAGTGGGCGGAGACCGTTACGGCCGGCTGGTCTCATGGACGACTGGTGCGTCGAGGCTTCGCTGAGATCGTGAGCCTTGTGTTGTTCCAATCGACATCGGCGGAACAGGTCTACAACGAGCGGGCCATGGCGAAGGCGATCTTGAAGGCGCAGGCCGTACACATCGCCCCGTAGCCTCCGAGTTCGGTCGTCGAGCTCAACCACCGGGAGGACCCCGTTCCGGACATTCGTCCGTGCCGCGGGACGCTGGTCATCGCAGAAAGGGATCCTTCAGTGCAACCTCCCGGTCGCATCACCGGGTCTACGCCTGATAGGACCTGACCCTCGGGACTTACGGTGAAGGGCATCTCATGATCGGCACCGACGACGGCATCTCGGGCCGGCCAGTCCCCAGCCCGCTCGAGACAGCGACACCCCACATGCGCCGGCGGCGCCTCGGTGTCACCGCTGTCGTCGCGACACTCGCCGCAGCCGGAATCCTCGCGGCCGCAGCTGCAGTGAACCGGCCGTTGGTGTCGGATGGCGTCTTGGTGTCGGCGGCGCCCGCGGCTCGGTCAGGCGACCCGTCCGCCATGGCGGTCTGGTCGTCGTTCCCCGTGGACCGGCAACCACGGCCGGTGGTCGTTCTGCAGCCGGACGTCGCCGACCCGGCCAGCGGATTCGGCGACGGCGACGACAAAGAGGCCTACCTCGACCACCACTCCCGCCTGGCCACCGCGCTGCCACCCACCCCGCCGCACGCCGGGCCCTACAAGGTGCGGCCCGCGTCCGCCGCTGTCGCGAAGCTCACCGGCGGTGTCGAGTCGACCGACCACGGCGCCCTCGTCATCACCGCGGTGACACTCACCGAGCACACGTTCTCCACCGACCGCGGCGACATCGCCCTACCGGCGTGGGCCATCCGGTTCGACGACGTCCAGGACCCGGCGTACGTGCTCGCCGTCGCCGCGGCCGACCTGTTCGCCCACACCGACGACCCCGCCAGCTGGAACGGCGCCGACGGCAACCACATCACCGTCGCGCTCACACCCCGCCACGAATCGACCGGACCCTGCGACGGCGGCTACACCCAGACCGTCCAGGTCACAGAATCGCCGACCACGGTCGAACTCGTCCGCACCACCACCCCGATCCCCATCCCCCCGCAATCCGGCCCGGACATCGCCTGCCCCGCGGGGGCGTACGGGACCGGCGCCCCCCCGCGCCGGCCCGGGCCCGCCCCGAGGCGGCCGAGATCGGTGATCGGGA
>CAXUNA010000087.1:0-10177 GCA_964252095.1 uncultured Jatrophihabitans sp.
CCGCGACGGTCGTGTGCGACGCGGAGAACGCGTCGCGCGGCGTGAGCACCTGGGGCGGCGGTCGCAGGGTCCAGTGCGCTGCGGCGACGACGGGCCGCGGTTCACGCTGGGACGACGCCGCGAACCCGAGCACGCCGCTCGCGAGGCGGGCGAGGGTCGGGACGTCGTCCAGGAGGCCGACCATGGGCACGACCGTGTCACGGTCGGCCTGCTCGACCGGGATCCCCTGGTGCAGCAGGGCTCTCTCCAGCGCGAGACCGTCGAGCCCACTCGGTGCGGTGAGCAGGACGAGCTTGAGCGGGTCGCCGACCTCGGCGGTGACGATCCCGGCCGCCGTCCAGGCCGCGCGGACCTCGGCCACGGCGTCGATCAGTGCACCGAGCAACGTTTCACCACGGGTCTGCAGCAGCCGGCGGGAGGCGTCGACACCGGCCAGGATCGCGCCGGCCGGGCTGGTGGTCTCCAGCGCCGCCGTCGCCCGCTCCCAGCGGTCGAGGTCGAGCCGCTCACCGCGCGCCGCCACCACCGCCGCCTGACTGAACGCGGGCAGCGTCTTGTGCGCCGAGAACACCATGGCGTCCGCACCGAGTTCCAGCGCCGTCGGTGGCACCGCGGGGTGGGCGCCGAAGTGGGCGCCCCACGCCTGGTCGACGACCACCGGCACATCGCGATCGTGGCACAGTGCCACGATCTCGGCGAGTAGCGAGACCGTCCCGACGTACGACGGTTCGACCAGGAACACCGCCACCACCGACGGATTCTCGGCCAGAGCCGCGGCCACCGAGGACGGCGTGATGCCGGTCGGCAGCCCGGTCGTCGGGTCCACCTCGCAGGGCAGCCACACCGGCCGCAGCCCCGCGAGCGCCAGCCCGGAGAGCAGACTCCGGTGCGCCGTCCGCGCCACCAGCACCGTGTCGCCGGGCCGACCCACCGCGAGCGTGGTGATCTGGTTGGCCTGCGTCGAGCCGCCGGTCGAGAACCGCAGCCAGTCGGCACCCCAGTACTGCGCCGCGAGCCGCTCCGCCCCGGCGAGCACGCCCGTCGTCAGCTTGACGGTGTCGAGCCCGCCGTACAGCGGCACATCGGCGTCGAGCAACCGCGCGAGCTCCGCCGAGACCGACCCGCCCCGCCGCTTGTGCCCCGGGATCGTGAACGGCGTCAGCGAGCCGTCGTCCGAGGCCGTCACGAACCGGACCCACGCGTCGAAGAGCGGTGCGGACGAACCCGGTGGCGGCTCGGTCACGGGGTGGCCTCGCCGACGAGGCGGTCGAAGGCGGCGAGCCTGCGACGCAGGGCCGGGCCGCCGGCGTCGACGACGCCGAGCACCAGCGCCTCGGTGAGCGCCATGGCCGGCGTGAGCGTGACGAACGGGGGCGGTCCCTCGACCACGCTGGTGAACAGCACGGTCGCGGCGGCCGAGAGCGGCGAGAGGTAGGGGTCGGTGAACAGGACGACCTTCGCGCCGCGCCGGGCCGCCTCGCGCCCGAACCCGACGATGCCGGCGTCGTACCGGCGGTAGTCGAAGACCACCACCGTCGAGCCGCGCGCGACGTCGAGCAGCCCGATCGCGCGGTCCGACGGATCGGGTCGCACCACCCGCACGTCCGGTCGCAGCAGCGCGAGGAACCGTCCGAGGTAGTCGGCGAGCGGTTGCGACACCCGGCCGCCCGCGAGCAGCACCGGCCGGTCGCGGTCGGCGAGCAGCCCGACCGCTCGGGTGAACTCGACCGGGTCGGTGCCGTGCAGCGTCTGCCCCACGGCCGCGCCCACCCCGGCCTCGATCCGCCCGAGCACCGACGACGGCTCCCGCCGGCCCGACGGGTAGAGCTGCACCGGGCCGGCCGAGCGGGTCGACAACTCCGCCCGCAACTGGGCCTGCAGCTCGGCGTACCCGCTCCAGCCGAGCTTCGCGACCAGCCGGACGACGGTCGGCGCGCTCACCCCCGACGCGGTCGCCAACGCCCCGACGGTCTGCAGTCCTGCCGACGGGTAGTCGGCGAGCACCGTCTGCGCCACCCGCAGCTCGGCCGGCGTGAGTTCCGCCCGCCGCGCCCGCAGGACGTCCGCCACCGAACGGGTCATGGCGACCCCCGGGTTCCCGACGGCCTCAGAAGACCCAGAGCAGCGCGTCGACCACGGCGTCGTCGTCCGCCCCCCACCCGAAGCGGTCGACCTCGCCGCGACGGACGTCGGCGATCGTCGCCGCGAACTCGGTGCCGAAGCCCGCCGTCAGCGCGGCGTCCGCCTCGAACGCCACCACCGCCTCCTCGACCGAGCCGGGCAGCGGGAGAATCCCCTTGTCCGCACGGTCCTGTCCCGACAGCGACGCCGGATCGACGTCGACCGGTTCCGGCAAGACGGCACCTTCGGCGATCCCGGCCAGCCCGGCGTGGATCAGCGCGGTCACGACGAGATACGGGTTCGCGGCGAGGTCGAACGCCTTCACCTCGAGGTTGGCGGCGTTGCCCTCGCTGCCGCGCGCGCCCTGCACGATGCGCAGGGCCGTCTCGCGGTTCTCCAGCCCCCACGCCTGGTAGGCACCGGCCCAGTGCTGCGGGATCAGCCGCAGGTAGCTCGCCGGGGACGGTGCCCCGATCGCCAGGAGGGCGGGCAACCGTTGCAGGATGCCCCCGGTGAACGCGACCGCTTCCGGCTGCAACCCGAACGGGCCGTCGCCGCCGGCGAACACGTTGCGGCCGTCACGCCAGATCGACAGGTGCACGTGCCCGCCGTTGCCCGCGCCGCCCACCACCATCTTCGGTGAGAACGACGTCCGCAGGCCGTGGCGCAGCCCCGCCGCCCGGATCGTCTCCTTGACCAGCACGAGGGTGTCGGCCGCGCCGACCGGGTCCTCGGGCGCCACCGAGATCTCGAACTGGCCCGACGAGTACTCCGGGTGGATCTGCTCGGCCGTCACGCCCTGCCGTTCCAGCGCGACGAGGATGTCGCGCAGGTAGTCCGACCGCTCGGCCAACCGGGTGAACCCGTAGGCGGGGCCGGACACCGCGGGGGTGAAGCCGGCGCCGTCACCCGTGCCGATGGCCCACTCGACCTCGAACGCCGCCTGGGCGCTCAGGCCGGCGTCGGCCAGGGCCGCGACCGCGTGCCGGGCGAGCGACCGGGCGTCGCCCGGGTGCGGCAGTCCGTCCTGCTGGTACCGGTCGCACGGCGCCCACGCCCAGCCGGGTTGCTGGTCGAGGACGACGAGCCGGTCGAGGTCCGGGTGCAGCCGGAGGTCGCCGACCGGGCCACCCGCGTACCGGCCCGAGACGATCGAGTCGTCGGTGAGGAACGCGTCGAACACCGGGGACATGCCGATCCCCCACTGCGACGCCTGGGGCAACCGCGCGAGCGGCACCGCCTTGACGCGGGTGATGCCGCTGGTGTCGACGTAGGTGGTCGCCACCCCCACCACACCGCGCTCGGCGAGCACGGAGGTCAGGGCCAGGGCCTGCTCGCGGGCGGCGTCACGGCGTTCCGGGGTGAGCTCGTCGGGTGCGCTCATGGTCGGTCAGCCTAGGCCGTCGGCCGGCCGCCGAGCGTGAAACGTTTGTTACAGGTCACTCAGGGGCTTTCCAGTTCGGTTCAGGAGCGCGAGACTGTCCCGATCACCACCACGGGGAGGGGACCCACCGTGCCAGCACCGGCGACCACGTCCGAGAGCCGCACCGGCCTGCGCCGGAACCTCAGCGTCTGGCAGGCCGTCGGCCTGTCCATCGCGCTGATGGCGCCGAGCATGGCGGCCAACATCAACCCGCAGCCGACGGTCGCGCAGGTCGGCCGCGGCGTCCCGCTGGCGTTCCTGCTCGCCGCGATCGGCGTCCTGCTCGTCGGGTGGGGCTTCGTCCGGATGTGCCAGTACTACCAGCACGCCGGGTCGGTGTACGCCTTCGTCGGGCTCACGCTGGGACCGCGCACGGGCGTCGTCTCCGGGCTGGCGTTGTTCGCGACGTACACCTTCTACGGGGTGGTGACGTCGTCGGCGGCCGGCCTGTTCTTCTCGGCCTTCCTCGACCAGGTCGACGTCTGGAACGACCCGCCGGCGTGGCAGCCGTTCATCTTCGCGGCGATCGCCCTGGTGCTCGCCCTGGTCCTGACCATCGTCCCGGCCAAGCGTGGCACCACGACGCTGCTGACGATCGAAGGTGTGACCGTCGCGCTGATCCTCATCGTGTCGGCGGTCGTGCTGGTCCGGGTCATCGCCCACAAGGCGCCGCACGGGGGCACGCAGCACTTCGACCTCTCGGTGTTCAGCGTCTCCCCCGGCCTCGGTGCGTCGGCCGTGTTCCTCGGCGTCGTCTTCGGGTTCCTCTCGTTCGCCGGGTTCGAGGCGGCGTCGACGCTCGGCGAGGAGACGGCCCAGCCGCGGCGCGACATCCCGCGGGCCATCCTCGGCACGGCGATCTTCGGTGGCGTCTACTTCGTCGTGGTGACGGCCGTCGAGGTCATGGGGTTCGGCACCGACGACGCCGGCCTGCAGGCCTTCGCGGGATCGGAGTCGCTGCTCGGTGACCTCGGCGCCAGCTACATCGGGGAGTGGGTCGGCGATCTCATCAGCCTCGGCGCGTCGATCAGCGCGTTCGGGTGCTGCCTGGCGTGCGTGGTCGGCGCCTCGCGGTTGCTGTTCGCCATGCAGCGCGACGTCGCGGGCGGCGAGAAGGGGCTCGCGGTGCTCACCTCGAACGGCACGCCGGCCCGGGCGGCCGGCGTGGTCGCGGTCCTCATGCTGGTCGCCGCGGTGGTCATGGTGAGCTGCGGCGGGCGGATCGGCGACACCTTCGCGTGGTCCGGTGTGATGGGCACGCTGATCCTGCTGGTCGCGTACGTCCTCACGACCATCGGCGCCATCCGGTTGGTGTTCGTGCAGAAGAAGCTCGCGGTGGCGACGTGGCAGATCGTCATCCCGCTGCTTGCGCTGGTGGTGCTCGGGTACACGCTGTACCGCAACGTGATCCCGTACCCCACCGAGGGCGCGGCACGCGTGTTCCCGATCGTCGCGGCCGCCTGGATCGTGCTGTCGGTGGTCGCCGTGTTCGCCGCTCCTCGCGCCGCCGAGCGGTTGGGCCGGGCGCTCACCGCGGACGAGGGATTCGCGACCGAGCGCGCGGGCGTTCCGGCCCCGTGAAACCCTTCCTGCATGCCTGACCTGCTCGACGGCATCTCCCTCGTCGACCACCACTGCCACGGGGTCCTGCGCGAACCCGTCGACCGGGTGGGGTTCGAGTCGATGCTGACCGAGGCCGACGCCCCCGGGCCGGGTCACGGGTCGTTGTTCGACAGCCAGGCCGGGCTCGCGGTGCGCCGGTTCTGCGCCCCGCTGCTCGACCTGCCGATCTTCGCCGACGCCGACGTCTACCTCGCCCGTCGCGCCGACCTCGGCCCGGACGAGGTCAACCGCCGGCTGGTGGGGTCGGTCGCGATCGGTGACTTCGTCGTCGACACCGGGTTCATGGGCGACGTGCTGACGCCGCCCGCGGCCCTGGCCGCACTGACGGCCGGCACGGGGCACGAGATCGTCCGGTTGGAGCAGGTCGCGGAGCAGGTCGTCGGCGCCACCGACTACGTCGACGCGTTCCAGGCCGCGTTGGTCTCGCGGGCGCGCACCGCCGTCGGGTTCAAGTCGATCGCGGCGTACCGCATCGGCCTTGACCTCGACCCGGCGCGGCCGTCGGTCTCCGAGGTGCGCGCGGCCGCGAAGACGTGGGCGAAGTCGGTCGAGAAGACCGGAACAGCCCGGCTGGCGGATCCGGTGCTGATCCGGTTCGGCATCTGGACCGCGCTCGACATCGGCAAGCCGATCCAGTTCCACGTCGGCTACGGCGACCGTGACGTCGACCTGCTGAAGTGCGATCCGTTGCAGTTGACACCGTTGCTGAGAGCAACGGTCGATCTCGGTGTGCCGATCATGCTGCTGCACAACTACCCCTTCCACCGCAACGCCGGGTACCTCGCGCAGGTCTTCGACCACGTCTTCGTCGACGTCGGGCTCGCGATGCAGAACGTCGGCTCCCGCGCCGACGCCGTCCTCGGCGAACTGCTGGAACTCGCGCCATTCGGGTCGGTGCTGTTCAGCACCGACGCGTTCGGCCTGCCCGAGCTCTACGTGACGTCCACCGCGCTGTTCCGCCGGGCGCTGTCCCGGTTCCTCGACGCCGGCCTGCGCGACGGCGCCTGGTCGATCTCCGACGTCGAGCGGATCAGCCGGCTGATCGGACGCGACAACGCCCGCCGCGTCTACGGGCTCGCCTCGTGACGATCGAGCCCGCGGCCGACCTCGACCTCGGCGGTCTCGCCGACCGGGTCCGCGCGGCGGTCGCCGACGAACTGTCCGACGCCGTCACCCTGCGCCACCGGCTGCACGCCGCCCCGCAGCTGTCCGGGCAGGAGAGCGAGACGTCGGCGGCGGTGGTTGCCGCACTCGGGCTCGGCGAGGGAACCGTTGCAGCAGGCACCGGTCGGATCGTCACCACCGGCCCGGCGCCGGTGGTGCTGCGCGCCGAACTCGACGCGCTGCCGATCACCGAGGACACCGGCGCGCCGTGGGCGTCGACCTCGACCGCCATGCACGCCTGCGGGCACGACGTCCATCTCGCCGCGCTGGTCGCCGTGGTGCGCGCGATCTCCCGGTCCGCCCCGCCGCGGCCGGTCGCCGCGCTGCTGCAGCCGCGGGAGGAGTCGGCACCGTCCGGGGCGCGTGACGTCATGGCCAGCGGCGTCCTGCAGGAACTGGGCGCCACGGCCGTCATCGCCGCGCACGTCCAGCCGCAGGTCGAGGCCGACGTCGTGGCCGTGACGCCCGGGTTCGTCAACGCGTCGGCCGACCACTTCGACCTCGTCGTCCGGGGCCGCGGCGGGCACGCGGGGTACCCGCACACCGTCCGCGACCCGGTGGTGGCGATGGCGGCGGTCATCGTGGCGCTGCAGCAGCTGGCGTCGCGGCGGATCGACCCGGTGCACGGCGCGGTCTGCACGGTCGGGACGCTCTCGGCGGGTACGGCGTCCAACGTCGTCCCCGACCTCGCGCGGGCGGGCGGCACGTTGCGGGCGATGGCACCCGCGGACCGGATCACGATGGTCGAGCTGCTGCGGGAGGTCGCGGGCGCGACGGCCGTGGCGTGGGGCTGCACGGCCGAGATCGAGGTGCACGAGGGTGAGCCCGCGGTGGTCAACGACGTCGGGCTCGCGACGCGGGCCGCGGCCCACCTCGCGGCCGCCGGCGTCCGTACCGACACCGAGTTCCGTTCGTTCGGCGCGGACGACTTCTCCTACTACTCTGCCGATCCGGTTTCCGGGGACGGCCCCCACGCCCTGCCCTCGCTCATGGCGTTCGTCGGCGTCGACGGGGGTGCCGGCCTGCACGACCCGCGCTTCCTGCCGCCCGACCGCGCGGTCGGACTGGTCGCCGCGGCCATGGTGGCGGGGTACCACGCGGCGCTGTGACCGCTCGGCCGACGACGCGCCCTCCGGCCTCCACCCGAAACTGTCGGACCCCCGTGCGACCTTCGTTCCCGTCGTAGCAACGGGGAGGTCGTCATGGGTGAGTTGGTCTGGATCCGGTCGCACGTCGAGCGCTGCCTGCAGCAGGTGTGGGGGCACGAGCCGGAGCCGGACGAGGAGGGCGACATCTCGTTCCGCTACGGCTGCGCCGAGGGGTGGGTGATGGTGCTGGCCGGCACGCCGCCGACCGTCCACGTCTTCGCGCACGTGCTCGAGAACGTGAAGCGCACCGGCAAGCTGCTCGTCGAGCTCAACGAGGCCCAGCGTGCGGTCGGTCCCGCCCTGTTCTGGTCTGATGACACCGTGATCGCCCACGAGGTGCTGTCGCCGCACGGCCTCACGCCGGAGTCGCTGTCGATGGCGCTGTCCGACGTCGGCGATCTCGCCAACCACCTCGGCCCGCTGCTGGCGACGGTGCACGGCGGCACCACGCCGCACCGGCCGCGGGCCGACATCTCCGAGGAGGTCACGTGACGTCACGGTTCCTGCTGATCGGCACCGGCTGGCGGGCGCGGTACTTCCTGCGCCTAACCGCCGGGCTGCCGGGGCTCGAGTGCGCCGGTGTGGTCAGCCGGCGGGCGTCCGCCGAGCTCGCGGCCGATCTCGGCGTGCCGGTGTGGCCGTCGCTGACCTCGGCCCTCGAGGACGGTCCGCGGCCGGAGTTCGTGGTCGCCGCCGTCACGTGGGCGGCCAACCCGGGCGTCGTCCGTGAGGTCGTCGCGTCCGGGCTCCCGGTGCTGTGCGAGACCCCGCCCGCGCCGGATCTGGTCGGACTGCGCGAGCTCTGGGACGACGTCGGCGCCTCCGAACTGGTCCAGGTCGCCGAGCAGTACCTGCTGGTCCCGGCGCACGCGGCCCGGGCGGCGGTGCTGGCGAGCGGCGCGATCGGCGACGTCACCCAGGTGCAGGTCAGCTCCACGCACCAGTACCACGCGGTCGCGCTGATGCGGGGGCTGCTCGGCGTCGGTTTCGGGCCGGTCACCGTGCGGGCCGGCCGCACCGCGGCGCCGCTGGTCGACCCGCTCACCCGCGCCGGCTGGACCGACGACGACGTCGCCCACACCGCCGTCACCACCCACGCCGTGCTCGAGTTCGGCGACGACCGCTCCGGTGTCTACGACTTCACCGACAACCAGTGGCACAACCAGCTGCGCTTCCGCCGGTTGCTGGCGCGCGGCACCCGCGGCGAGCTCATGGACGACGCCGTGGTCCGGCTGCTGGAACCGCGGACCATCGTCACCACGCCGATCGTGCGCCGCCAGACCGGCTACGACCTCGACCTCGACGGCTTCGAGACCGACCACATCACGTTCGGCGACCTCGTCGCCTGGCGGAACCCGTACCTCGGCAACCGCTGGAACGACGAGGACATCGCGATGGCCACGATGCTCGTGGACACCGCCGCGTGGGTCGCCGGTGCGGGCGACCCGCCCTACCCGCTGCGCCAGGCCTGCCAGGACCACGCCGTCGCCCTCGCCGTCGAGGAGGCCGCCGACTCCGACCGCGCCGTCACCACCGCCGTCGAGCCCTGGGCCTGACCGCGTGCAGCTGACCGCGTTCGGCTGAACGCGGCGGGCGGTCAACTCGGGCTGAGCGAGCGGGAGCCGCTGGCGAGCACCGTCGAGACCAGCGCCCGGACCGCCGGCCGGTTCTCGGTGCGCGGATTCGTGAGCACCACCAGGTCGATGCCGCCGAGTTCGGGCAGCCGGTGGGACGCACCGAGCGTCGTGAGCTGCGCCGGGACCAGACTGGCCGCCATCGCCGACACCCCGATGCCGGCCGCGGTGGCCGCGATGAGGCCGTTGACGCCCGTCACCACCGAGGCGCGGCGGTACGTCACGCCCGCCCGCTGCAACGCGCGCTGCATCTCGGTCCGCGACACGCTCGGCGCCGGGTAGACGACCAGCGGCAGCGGCTTGGTGACGTCGAGGCGCGTCGACGACGTCCCCACCCACACCAGCTTGTCGCGCCGGACCAGCCGGCCCCGCTCCTCACCCCGCGGCCGCTTGCCGACGAACACGTCGAGCTTGTCGCTCTCCAACCGCTGCACGAGCAGGCCGCTCTGGTCGACGGACAGGTCGGGGTCGACGCCGGGGTTGTCCCGGCGGAAGTCGCGCAGGATCTGCGGTAGGCGGGTCAGCGCCAGGTCGTCGGAGATGCCGATCCGCAACCGCCCGCGGGGCCGGTCGCCGTTGAACCAGCTGGCCGCCTGCTCGTGCGCCGCGAGGATGGTCCGGGCGAACCCCGCCATGGCGTCGCCGTCGGCGGTGAGCGCGACGGTGTGGGTGTCGCGGGCCACCAGCAACCGGCCGGTCTGCTCCTCGAGCCGACGGATGTGCTGGCTGACGGTCGGCTGCCGCAACCCCAGTCGCACCGCGGCCTGCGTGAACGACCCGGTCTGCTCCACCGCGAGCAACGTGCGCAGCAGGTCGGGGTCGTAGGTCGTCACTGCTCCACCCTCCGGAAGCCCGGTCATCACCGATCGCAATGACAGTGAGTTGCACGATCGGTCTTCAGAATAGGCGTCGGAGCGGGCACCGTGGGTCACGCTCCATCAGCAACCCGAAAGGCCCGATCTCGTGACCACGGCCACGGCCGTCCGCAGGTTCCCCTAACCCCCCCACCCCTGCCCCAACCGCGTAGCCCCCCCGCGGGCCCGGGACAAACCGGTATACCGGAC
>CAXUNA010000088.1:0-10138 GCA_964252095.1 uncultured Jatrophihabitans sp.
CGAGGGCCACAACGAGGACCCGTCGGCACCGCCGACCGCGAGCGCCCAGCCGCTGCACGCCACGCCGGACCCCTCGGTGCCCGGCACGCCGACCGACACCCCGACCGGGAACACGCCCGCGCCCTGAGCCGCACCGCCGGCGCACCGCACCTGCGGTGCACCGGCGGGTCGGCGACCCGCGCAACGCACCCGCCGATCCGCCGATCCGCCGATCCGCCGACCACATTCCGCTGAACGCGCCGACCGGCCGGGTCACCGGCCCGGTCGGGTCAGTGGTCGCCGCCGGCGAGCTGGTCGATCGCGTGGGCGAGCACCGGCGCGAGCACCCGCATGCCGTCGCGCACGCCGCCGTTCGAGCCGGGCAGCGTCACCACCACCGCGTCGCCGATCGTGCCGGCGACCCCGCGTGAGAGCACCGAGGTCGGCACGGTGTCCCGCGAGACCGCCCGGACCGCCTCGGCGACGCCGGGCAGTTCGCGCTCGAGCAGCGGGGCGACGGCTTCGGGGGTCACGTCCGTGGGCGTGATGCCGGTGCCGCCCGTGCTCACGACCGCCCGTACGCCCCGGGCGAGCGCCCCCCGCACGGCCGCGCGGATCGCCTCGACGTCGTCGGGCACGACGTCACGGCTCACCACCTCGAAGCCCGCGTCGGTGAGCAGGGCGGTGAGCAGCGCCCCCGAGGTGTCTTCACGTTCGCCCGCGGCCGACCGGTTCGAGCAGGTGACCACGGCGACCGGCGGCCCCACCGGCTCAGACATCCCGAGTCCACTCGCCGCGGCGGCCACCGGACTTGTGCAGCAGCTCGACATCGGTGATCCGGGCGGACCGGTCGACCGCCTTGACCATGTCGTACAGCGCGAGCGCGGCACCCGCCACTGCGGTGAGCGCCTCCATCTCGACGCCGGTGCGGTCGGCGGTGCGAGTGGTCGCGGTGATGACGACGTCCGACTCCCCGAGCGCGAGATCGACCGTCACCCCGTGCAACGGGATCGGGTGGCACAGCGGGATGAGCTCGGAGGTCTTCTTCGCCGCGCCGATACCGGCGATCCGGGCGACGGCGAGCGCGTCGCCCTTCGGCAACCCGTCACGCGCCAGCAGGCCGACCACCTCGGCCGTGGTGATCAGCCGGCCGTGCGCCGTCGCCTCGCGGACGGTGACGTCCTTGGCCGTGACGTCGACCATCCGGGCCGCACCGTGCTCGTCGACGTGCGTCAGCCCGCTCGCATCCATGGCCGCAGCGTACGAGAGGGCCGACGGTGATCTTGCAGGTTGTGGGCGTGCAACAAGTGCGCGCCCGCCAGGGCGCGATGACCGATTTGGGGCGGTTACCGTGAGTACCACCCCGACACCGACCGGCCCGCCGCGGTTCCAACTGGGATCCCCTCCCTAGCTGGCCCGCGGCGGGCCCTTCTCATCGCCGCGGCGCACCGCCGGATCGACCGCCACCCACCAGCCGACGCACGGCAGGGCCCGGGCGCCAGCCCGCCCGTTACCCTCGCAGGGCACCGGACCGGCCCCGCCGGACCTCGCGCCCTCATAGCTCAGGGGATAGAGCATCCGCCTCCTAAGCGGGTGGTCGCAGGTTCGAATCCTGCTGGGGGCACCGCCGGGCGCGAGCGCTCACCGCACGCCCCGCGGGCGGTACTGCACGCTGATCCGCGGGCCGACCGGCCGGGCCGTCTTCGGCACGGCGTGTTCCCAGGTCCGCTGACACGAACCACCCATGACCACGAGATCACCGTGGCCCAGCTCGTACCGGTGCACCGGGCCGCCCCCCTCACGCGGGCGCAGGGCGAGCGTCCGCGGGGCGCCGAGCGAGACGATCGCGACCATCGTGTCGTGCGTGGAACCGCGGCCGATCCGGTCGCCGTGCCAGGCCACACTGTCGCGGCCGTCGCGGTAGAGACACATGCCGACGGTGCGGAACGGCTCCCCCAGCTCGACCGCGTAGTGCGCGTCCAGCGCCTCGCGGATCCGCACCAGCACCGGGTCGGGCAGGGCGTCGGCCTCGTCGTAGAACTTCAGCAGCCGCGGCACGTCGACCACCCGCTCGTACATCTGTCGGCGCTCGGCGTACCAGGGCACGCCCGTGCGCAACCGGTCGAACACCTCGTCGGCGCCGGTGACCAGGCCCGGCCGCAGGTCGACCCACGCGCCGCCCCCGAGGATCTCCCGCCGCATCGTGCCGCCGAGTTCACCGACCTCGACGGGGAGCCCGGCGTCGAACAGGGAGGCCTGGAAACCCGCGACGGTGGTCACCGACCCGAGATTACCGAACAGGCGTTCGAGCGGGCAAGTGCCTCACGGCTCGAAGCGACGCCGTTCGGTCTCCGGCGGCCGGTCGAGCAACGGCCAGGGGTTCGGCCGGTCGATGAGGAAGCCCTGGCCGAACTCGCATCCCAGCGTCTGCAGCCAGGCCAGCTGTTCGTGGGTCTCGATGCCCTCGGCGATGGTCGTCATCCCGAGGCCCTGGCACAGCTCGATGGTGTGCTGGACGATCGTGCGCGCGCGGATGTCGACCGCGATCGGGGCGATGAAGCTGCGGTCGATCTTGATCGACGTGACCGGCAGGTCGCGGAGCAGGGTCAGCGAGGAGTAGCCGGTCCCGAAGTCGTCGAGCGAGAGCCGTACGCCGAGCTCGACCGCCGCGTAGAGCTCGTCGATCACGGCGGGTGACGCGTCGAGCAGCGAGGTCTCGGTGATCTCCAGGTGCAGTTCCGACGGCGCGTCCCGGAACGTCGAGTCGATGAGGCGACGCAGCGCCTCGAGCAGCGAACCGCGGCCCAGCTGCGCGGCGGAGACGTTGACCGCGATCCACGGCCGGGTCGAGGTCGCGGCGGCCGGGGCCACCCGCTCGGCGATCAGTTCCAGGACCCGCCAACCGAGCGACGCGCCCAGGCCCGCGCGGTCGGCGATCGGCATGAAGCGGTCGGGCAGCAGCACGCCGAGCCGGGGATGTCGCCAGCGCAGCAGCGACTCGTAGCCGACCGTGCCGCCGGTGCCCAGCGAGATGACCGACTGGAAGTGCGGCTCGAGCGCCGTGCGGGACTCGATCGCGACCCGCAGGTCCTGCTCCAGTTCGAGGTCGGCGCGCGTGACCGGCCGGTCGTGACCGGGGTCGAACAGCTCCACCCGCGCGCGACCTCGGCGCTTCGCGCGCAACAACGCCTCGTCGGCCTCGCGCAGGACGTCGACGGGGTGGCTGTGCCAGTCCCGTGTGCCGCTGACGCCGACGCTCATCTGGACCAGGGTCGGCACCCCGTCGAGCTCGAACGGCTCGGAGAGCGCGCCGGTGACGACGTCGGCGACGTCGGCGAGTTCCTCCGGGTCGCCCGTGCCCTCGACGAGGACCACGAACTCGTCGCCCGAGAGACGCACGAGCAGCGCCTCGTCCGGGAGCGCGGCACCGATCCGGGCGGCGACCTGCACGATGAGCGCGTCGGCGGCGGTGTGGCCGAGCGCGTCCAGGACCCCCTTGAAGCCGTCGACGTCGCCGTAGAGCACGCCGAACGGCACCCGGGCCTCGAACAGCTCCGCCATCCGCCGTTCCAGCACCAGCCGGTTCGGCAGATCGGTCAGGGGATCGTGCTCGAGCTGGTGGGCCATGCGGTCGGCGCGGTGGCGCTGCTCGGTGATGTCGATGAACTGCACGACCAGGACCGGCCGGCGCGGAACGCCCTCCATCGTCGTGGCAACGTGCATCGCGGTCCACAGGACCTGGCCGTCACGGCACAGGAGTTGGCGTTCCTGCACCCAGGACCCCATCGTTGCGAACAGGTCGTCGAACCGGGCCTGGGCCGCGACGTGGTTGAACTCCGGGATCATGTCCATGATCGGATGACCGATGACCTCGGCCGGCTCCCAGCCGAGCATCGCAGCGCCCTGTTCGTTCAGCTCGAGCACGGAGCCGAACTCATCGATGACGGCCGCAGCCACCAGTCCGTTGTCCCACACGATCCGGAACCTGTTCTCGGCGTCCGCCCGTGCCCGCTCGGAACTGCTGCGCGCGGCCCACTCCAGGAGCGCGGAGCCGGCCTCGGCGGCGAACAGCTCGAGGGCGATCCGCTGGTCGGTGTCCTGAACCGCGCCGACCGGCAGGTCGACCGAGAGCACGCCCACCAACTCGCCGTCGGCGTCGTGCAGCGGAGCCAGCAGGGAGTCGCCGGCGTGCCACACGCCTTCGGGAATCTCCGCGGGCGCCTCGTCCTCGAACCAGCTCGGTACCGCCGCGATCTCGGGGTCGCGGTTCTGCCGGTGGTCGAGGAAGAACAACCGCCCGTTCGCGGCGCACCGCGCGAGCAACGCGAGCCACTGGGCGCGGCTCGCGCGCATCCCGAGCAGTTCCCGGACACCCTCGGGACCGGTGACGGCACGGACGACCAGGTCGCCGCCCTCGTCGACGACGTTGAGGGCGGCGCTGCTGAAGTCGAGCAGGTCGACGACGTGGTCGGTGATCAGCTGCAGGGCGGCGTCGAGCGACGCCGCGCCGCCCAGGCCACGCACCGCCCGGAAGACCCGGTCGACCAGTTCGCGACGCAGGAACGCCACGTCCCTGACGTCCGCCACCTCGCGAGTGTCACACCGTGCGTGCCGACCCGCAAACGTTGGGCCGACATGTGTGACCGTTGGTACCGGGTAAGCGGACCGTGCCACTGGGCCAACCGCCGCCGACGGACGCGGCCGCGGACCGTCAGACGTCGATCGAGGCGCCCGCAGCGAGGATCTCGTGCGCACACCCGAAGCCCGCGAGGGTCTGCTCGACCAGGCCGTTCGCCATCCCCTGGGCGAACCCGCTGTACGCGGCTTCGTGCACCGGGATCGTGCGTGCGGCCCGCACCGCGACGGCGTAGTCGACCGTCTCCGACACCCGCGACCACGGCGCGGCGATGGGGACGAGCAGGGTGGCCACCGGCGCCTCGGGAACCGTGAGCGCGTCGCCCGGGTGGAAGACCTGCCCGTCGACGAGGTACCCGACGTTGGCGATGACGGGGATGCGCGGGTGGATGACCGCGTGCTGGTCGCCGAACGTCCGGATCGCGAAGCCCGCCACGTCGAACGCCGCGCCGCCCGCCACGGTGCTGACCCGGTCGCCGAACTCCGTGAACTGCGCCGCCACCGCCGCCGGTGCGTGCAGCGTCAGTTCGCCGTCGGCGGCGAGCGCCGCCCGGAGGGCGTCGGCGTCGAGGTGGTCGGCGTGCTCGTGGGTGATGAGCACCGCCGTGGCGTCCGCGAGCGCGGCGGCGGTCTCGGAGAACGCGCCGGGATCCAGGACGAGCTTGCCGCTGTCCTTCTCGAGGGTGACGCAGGCGTGCGTCCACTTGGTGAGCTTCATCGCGCCGTCACCAGTTCACGCCGTCGTCGGACGTCGGCGCGTCGTCCTCGTCGACGATGTGCACGGCCGCCTCCTCGGCACTGGCGGCCGATCCCGCGAACCCGACGTCGGTGGCGACCTCGTCCTTCTCCTCGTCCGGGCCGATGCCCTCGTTCTCGGCGACCAACCGGCCGGCGCGGGGGTCGGCGTCGTCGAGCGGGGCCTCCTGCTCGAAGGCGTCGGGCTCCTCCTCGGAGAGCAGCTGGTCGAGCGACTCGCCCTGGCTCTCCTCGAAGGCCGTCGTGCCGTACCGCGTGTTCTGGGGTTCGCGGTCGGGAGGGGAGTAGCCGGTGTCGGCGAGCTCGCCCTGGTAACCGCCGGTCAGGGTCTCGTTCTCGTCGACGTCGTCGGTGTCGGAGACACCGTCGGCGTACACCTCGTCGCCGTACACGGCGTCGGCCTCGTCACCGGATCCGATCGGAGCAGTCATACGACCACTCAACCACCGTGCTCGAGGGGTTCGCACCCCGGTCCGAAGCGGGTAGGGACACACCATGGTCGATTCCCGCTCCCGCCGCCCACGGGTGAGCTGACGTGCCCGACGCCGGTTCCGTGCTGTGGCTGCGACGCGACCTGCGGGTCCGCGATCATCCGGCCCTGCAGCACGCGGCGCACGACGGCCCGCTGACGGTCCTGTTCGTGCTCGACGACGCCTTGCGCAAGCCGTCGGGGGCGCCGCGCCTCGCCTTCCTCTACCGCGCCCTGCGCTCGCTCGCCGCCGAGTTGGAGGAACACGGCGGACGCCTCACCGTGCGCCGCGGCAAGCCCGAGAACGTCGTCTCGACGGTGGTGCGGGAGACCGGCGCCGCGGTCGTGCACGTCACCGGGGACTTCGGCCCGTACGGCAAGGCGCGCGACGAACGGGTCGAGCAGGCGCTGCCCGACGGGGTCGATCTCGTGCGGACCGGTTCGGTCTACGCGAACGCCCCGGGCGAGGTGATGAAGGACAACGGCGAGCTGTTCAAGGTCTACTCGCCGTACTACCGGGCCTGGGTGCGCAAGGGGTGGGACCCGCCGGTCCGGATGCAGCTCGGGCGGTTGCGGTGGGCCGACCCGATCGACTCGACCGACATCCCGCAGGACCCGTCGCTCGACCTCGACGAACTCCCCGAGGCGTCGGAGGACGCCGCCCGCCGGGCGTGGAAGACCTTCCTCGACGACAAGATCGACGACTACGACACCGACCGTGACCGCCCGGACCGGCCGGGGACCTCGCGGATGTCCGTGTACCTCAAGTACGGGCTGGTGCACCCGCGGACGTTGCTCGCCGACCTCGACGGCCGCAGCGGCCCGGGCGTGGAGACCTACCGCAAGGAACTGGCCTGGCGGGAGTTCTACGCGACCGTGCTGCACGTCTACCCCGAGTCGGCCCGCGAGTACTACCTGCCGAAGATGGCGAAACTGCCGTACGCGCAAGGGAAAGAGGCCGACGAGCACTTCGAGTCGTGGGCGACCGGCACCACCGGGTACCCCATCGTCGACGCCGGCATGCGGCAACTGCTCGCCACCGGCTGGATGCACAACCGGCTGCGGATGATCGTCGGCTCGTTCCTGACCAAGGACCTGCACATCGAGTGGACCCGCGGCGCGCGGTTCTTCATGCAGCACCTGGTCGACGGCGATCTCGCGAGCAACAACCACGGGTGGCAGTGGGTGGCCGGCACCGGAACCGATCCGTCGCCGTACTTCCGGGTCTTCAACCCGATCACGCAGGGCGAGAAGTTCGACCCGGACGGCGAGTACGTGCGGCGGTGGGTGCCCGAACTCCGTGACGTCGACGGCCTCGGGGGCAAGAAGGTGCACCGGCCGTGGGAGCTCGCCGACCCACCCGCCGACTACCCCGCTCAGGTCGTCGACCACGCCGTGGAACGCGCCCACGCGTTGGAGAACTACCAGAAGATCAAGGATTCCTGATGAGGACGCTGGTCGGTACCGGTCTGGCCGCCGCGGGCACCGCGGTGCTCGGCGGACTCGCGAGCAGCGCTGCGGACTCCCCGTGGTTCCGCCGGCTCCGCACGCCGCCGTGGCAACCGCCACCCGTCGCCTTCCCCGTCGTGTGGACCGCGCTGTACGCCGACGTCGCGGTCGCGTCGGCCGTCACGATCGACCGACTGCGGGCGGACAACCGGCCCGGTGACGCTGCCGCGTACGAACGGGCCCTGGCCGCGAACCTGCTGCTGAACGCCTCGTGGACCTGGACGTTCTTCCGCTTCCACCGCCTCGCACCGGCGATCGCGGTGGCGGGCGCACTGGCCGTCAGCAGCGGTGACCTCGCCCGGCGGGCCGCGCCCGTCTCGACACCGGCTGCGGCCGGTATCGGCACCTACGCCGCGTGGTGCGCCTTCGCCACCGCGCTGTCGACCGCCATCTGGCGCCGCAACCGCTGAGGCTCAGCGGGCGGTCGCGAGCGGTTTGGCACGCCAGGCCGCGCGCAGCGACAGCGTGGCGCCGGTGTGCAGGATCGACGTGCGGTGGAGCCGACCGCCGAGCCTCGACTTGCTGGCGCCGTTCGCGCCGACGAGACCAACGATCTCACCGGCTCCCACCTGCAGCGAGGCGTCGTCGAGCGCCACGGTCTCCCCGAGACGTCTGGTCAGTCCCTCGGTCACGAGCATGTCCCCGACTGTGTCGGCTTCGGTTGGGTATGTGCAACAGGTGCCCCGATCCACAGTCGTCGCCCAGCCGCCCACGGGTGCCTCCCTGCCCGAGCTCGCAGCCGCCGCGGCCGGGTGCGAGGCGTGCGAGCTGTTCGCCGACGCGACGCAGACGGTGTTCGGCGAGGGGCCGGCCAGGGCGCGGGTGGTCATGGTCGGCGAGCAGCCGGGCGACAAGGAGGACCGGGCCGGGCAGCCGTTCATCGGCCCGGCCGGTCACGAGCTCGACCGCGCGCTCGTCGAGGCGGGGATCGACCGTGGGCAGGTCTACGTCACCAACGCCGTGAAGCACTTCCGTTTCGAACGCCGTGGCTCGTCGTCGTTCCGGTTGCACAAGACACCCACCACCGGCCAGGTCCGGGCGTGCTTCCCGTGGCTGCAGGCCGAACTGGCGGACGTCGCGCCCGAGCTGGTCGTCGCCCTCGGCGCGACGGCGGCGAAAGCGTTGCAGGGTGCATCGTTCCGGATCACCGCGTCACGCGGGCAGCTGCTGGACTGGCAGGGCGTCCCGTTCCTCGCCACCGCCCACCCGTCGTCGGTGCTGCGCGCCGACGACCCGGAGACCGCGCACGCCGCGCTCGTCGACGATCTCAGGGTCGCCGCCCGGGTGCTCGGCTGACCACCGACCTCGCGCCGCTGCTCCGGCCGCGCGAGCTGGTCCGCGGCGTGCTGCGTCGGGCCGCCCGTTCCGACCTCATGGTGGTCGCCGCCGCCATGACGGCCTATGCGGCGATCGGCCTGGTCGCGTTGCTCGCGGTGGCGCTGCGGTTCACGGCCGCCCTCATCGGCCCCGACGACGTCCGCGAGATGGCCGGGTCCCTCGCGGGCTACGTGCCGGGTCCGCTCGGTCTGGACCGGGCGGTCACCGAGCTGACCGCCGGCGCGGTGCGGATGAGCTGGTGGGCGGTGCTCGGCGCGGTGCTGCCGGTGTCGTTGTACGCCGAGGGCACCGTGCGCTGCCTGCAACGGTTCTCCGTGGCCCGGGAACGGACGTCACGCACGGTGCGCGGTCGGCTGCTGACCGTGCCGGTGGTCCTGGTGGCCGCCCTCGCCGTCGTCATCGCGGCCACCGTGCTGCGCCCGCTGCTCGACGGGCCGTTGGGCACCGGAACCGGCCCGCGGCTGCTCGGGGTCTTCATCGCGTTCGTCATCCTCTGGCCGGGGCTGACGGCCGTCCTGTGCCTCGTCTACCGACTGTTCACCAGCACGCCGCTGCGCCCGGTGCCACTGCTCGTCGGGGCGGCCGCCTCGGGGTCGTGGCTCGCGGGCCAGACCCTCGGCTACGTCCTCACCCTGCGGTTCGTCAGCCGGTTCGCGGCGCCGTACGGCGACTACGCGGTGGCGGGCGCCGTCGCCGCGCTGACGTTCCTGCTCTACCTCAACCACCTGGTCGTGCTGCTCGGCTACCTGCTCGCGCTGTCGTTGCACGAGGGTTCCGATCCACGCCCACCCCGGACCGGCGAGTGGTCACCTTCACCGTCGAGTGGTCACGTTTTTCCGCCCACTCACGGGGAAAAGTGACCACTCGCCAGATCACGGGACGTCGCCACCCGCGTCATCGGGGGGCGGGACCATCGACAGCTGGCGGGCGAGGTCGGCGTAGACCTCGTGCAGCTCCGCGAGCGGGACGGCGCTGCGGGTCGCGGCGCCGAGGTCTGCACCCTCCTCGGTGAACGGGAAGGGGTACACCGCGAGACCTCGACCCGGTGCGAGCGCGCCGACCTCGGCCTCCCAGCCGGGCCAGCGCAGGTCGGCGTAGAAGTCGGCGAGCCCGCCGGTGAGCACGTACTCGACGAACTCGCTGAAGCCGCCGCCGATCCCGACCCAGCCCAGGGTGTCGACACCGAAGTGGCAGACCTCGCCGGGTTCGGCGTCGAGGCCGTCGCCGTTGATCGCGAACCGGCCGCCGAGGACGTCGAACGCCACCACGAGCCACGGCGGCGGCTGCTCACCCCGCATCGGACTGGCGTCGGCGAGCGAGGGCAGGTCGTCCGTGCCCGCGCCGAGCAGCGTCAGCCAGCCGTGGTCGACCCGCACCGCTCCGCACTCCGAGGCGAGCGCGCCGAGCGGGCTGCGGGTCGTCACCTGCAGGGCCTCGAGGGCTGCCTCGCGA
>CAXUNA010000089.1:0-1459 GCA_964252095.1 uncultured Jatrophihabitans sp.
GTGTCCGGGCCCTGCGCGTGCAGCCACCGGCCCACCGCGGCCGCGTTGCGCAGTGACGCCGCGCCCACCAGCACGCCGGTCGCGGCCAGACCGTGGCAGATCGTCGCGCCGTTCGGTGACGGCAGGACGACCCGGTCCGGGAGTTCGTGGCGCGCTGCTGCACGGTGCAACGATCTCGGCGAGAGGCTGATGCCGGTGTCGTGGGCCGGGGGGCCGCCCCCCCCCCCCGGGCCCGCGGGCCCCCCCGCCGACGCCCCCCCCCCCCCCAGCCCCCCCCGCCACCGGTACGGCAGCACGCCTACGCCGAGATCGAGGGCCACGGTGACGGTGGTGGTGAACGACAGCACGTCGACCACCACCGCGATGTCGGCACCGTCGGCGACCCCGGCGCCACCGGTCGGACCCCAGTCGCAGCGCACCCGGTAGGCGTGCTGTGCCCAGGCGCCGGCCGCGGTCATCGGTGCGCCGCCGCGATGTCGTCCACCGCAGTAGCGTCCTCCCCGTGGCCGAGTACACGACGTCCGACATCCCGGTGCGCGGCGGTGACCTGCGGGTCGGCCGGTGGGCGAGCGACGACGTCGCCCGCGGCTCGCTGCCGAACCGGTTGGTGCTCGCGGTGCACGGCATCACCGGGAACCACACGGCCTGGTGGCCGGTGGCCCGTCGGCTCACCGCCGGCGACCGCACGGTGGTGCTCGCGCCCGACCTCCGTGGCCGGGGCCGGAGCAACCGGCTGCCGGGACCGTGGGGGATGGCCACGCACGCCGACGACCTCGCGAGCCTGCTGGACCACCGCGACATCGAACGCATCGACGTCGTCGGCCACTCGATGGGGGCGTTCGTCGCCGTCGAGTTCGCCGCACGCCACCCCGACCGGCTGGGCCGGCTGGTGCTGGTCGACGGCGGCATCCCGCTGCCGCGACCGGACGGCGTCAGCGCGTCCGAGACACTCGCGGCCGCGCTGGGCCCCGCGGCCGCCCGGTTGTCGATGACGTTCGACTCACCGGCCGCCTACCGCGACTTCTTCCGGCAGCACCCGGCCGTCGGTCCGCTGTGGAACGAGGACGTCGAGCGCTACGTCGACTACGACCTCGAGGCCGGACGGAGCAGCGTCTCCTACGAGGCCGTCGCGCAGGACTCCTCCGAGTTCGGCGACGACGGCCCGGCCCCCGCGGCCTGGGGACGGATCGAGCAGCCGGTCCCGTTCCTGCGCGCCCCGCGGGGGCTGCTGGCCGATCCGCCCGGCATGTATCCGCCGGACGTGCTCGCGGCGTTCGTCGCGGAGCACCCGAACATCGACGCCCACGACGTCGAGGACGTCGACCACTACGGCATCACGCTCGGCGACCGCGGGGCCGAGGCGGTCGCCGCCGCCCTGCTGTCGTGACGACCGTGGCGGCACCCCCCCCGGGGGCGGGGTTCGGGCCCCAAGCGCCGCGGGCGGCCCGCGGGGCCGTGT
>CAXUNA010000089.1:1469-4682 GCA_964252095.1 uncultured Jatrophihabitans sp.
CCGCCGTGCTGGCGTGACGACCGTGCAGCAACCCGCCGCGCGGAGGGGTTCCTGCACCATCGCGACGCGTCAGGCCGTCGGGACCTTGTCGAGGAACCCGTAGACGCCGGTGATCCGGCCGTCGGCGTCGGTGAGCACGACGTCCGAGCCCTCGACCACCGGTTCGGAGCCCGCCGGCCCGAGACCCCAGCGGAAGCGGGCCTGGGAGTGGTGGGCGTCCGCCTCACCGAGCGCGCTGAACACGAAGCCCGGGAACTGCTGCTGCACCGCGGCGATCGTGGCGTCGAGCTGGTCGCGGCCGGTGACCTCGGCCATGGGGTCGACGTACGTGACGCCCTCGCTCCAGTCACGCTCGAGCCGGGCGCGGCGGGCGGCGGCGTCGGTCTCGTTCCAGGTGGCGAGGTAGTTCTCGGTGAGGGTGGTCATCGGGGTCCTTCCGTCGAGGATCGTTGCTGACGTGGAGGATTCTGCGGAGAGCGTGACCGGCCGTCGATGACCTCGCAGGTCATGGTGGGGGCGTCGTGCACTCACTACCGTGACCCGGGTGACGACCACCGCCCCCGAGCGACCGGTGGGTGAACTGCTGCGCGGCTGGCGGGAGCGGCGCCGGCTCAGCCAGCTGGAGCTGTCGCTGCGGGTGGACGTCTCGACCCGGCACCTGAGCTACATCGAGAACGGTCGCGCCCGCCCGTCGCCGGAGATGATCCTGCGCCTCACCGAACACATGGAGGTCCCGTTGCGCGAACGCAACGAGGTCCTGCTGGCCGGCGGGTACGCGCCGGCGTACCCGCAGCGGGGACTGGACGCCCCGGCGCTCGCGCGGGTGTCCGACGCGCTGCGGCTGGTGCTCGACGGCCACCTGCCCTTCCCCGCACTGGTGCTCAACCGGTGGTGGGAGATGGTCGACGCCAACGCGGCGATCGTCCCGCTGCTGCAAGGCGTTGCGCCCGCGTTGCTCGAACCGCCGGTCAACGTCCTGCGGCTGACGCTGCACCCCGACGGCCTGGCCCCGCGGATCGTCAACCTCGGGCAGTGGCGGGCCCACCTGCTCTCGCAGCTGCGTCGACGGATCGAGACCACCGGCGACGGACGGTTGCGATCGTTGCACTCCGAGCTGATCGGCTACCCCGGCGGCGACGACGTGGCGGCACCCTCGCCGCACGACGTGGTGCTGCCGATGGTGCTGCGGGTCGGCGACACCGAGCTGTCGATGTTCACGATCGCGGCCTCGGTCGGCACGGCGGGCGACGTCACCGTCGAGGAACTGGTCGTCGAGCTCTTCCATCCCGCCGACGACGCCACGGCCGCGGCGCTGCGTGCGGCCGTGGCGTCGTGAGGGTGGCTACTGCGCGCAGGCGCCCGCGACGCGGGTCAGGTACTCGGCCGCGACGTAGCCGCCGAACCCCTTGCGCCAGAGCAGTCCGGAACCCGAGTAGGTGTTCTGGGACGCCAGGCCCTTCTTGGGCTTGGAGACCAGCGTGACGACGTTGCCGGCCTTCGACGGTGCCGAGCGCACGTACACGTCGGTGGCGTTGACCTGGTACGGGCAGTAGGTGATGTCGGCGGCGGCGGAGTGGGTGGCGCCGGACGGTGCGGCGTCAGCGACCGCGGGGGCCGTGACGGCGAGTCCCGCCGTGGCCAGAGCGGCCACCGCGAGGGATGCGAGACGGACGTTCATGTCACCTCCATGTGACGAATCGGGCGATCTACCCGAATCTCGCATCGTGGCGTGAGAACCGCGTCAGCGGAAGACGTCTGACCACACCCGAACATCACAGAACGATCGAGAGGAGAAACGACATGCGATTCGTCTTCGTGCACGGCGCGCTGGTCCGCGACGGCGCGTGGTGGTGGGCGCCGGTGGCGTCGCGGTTGGCGGGCGTCGGGCCGAGCCTCGCCGCCCTGCTGCCCTCGTGCGGTGAGTCGGGGACCGCGCCGACCGGTGCGGGTCCCGATCTGTTCGACGACGCCACGGCGCTGCGGACCCTGCTGGGCGACGGGGTGCCGACGGTCGTCGTCGCGCACTCCTACGGCGCGATGGTGGCGGCACAGGGCACGGCGGGGATCGGATCGGTGCGCCACCTCGTCGCGGTGTCGGCGTTCCCCGCGTACGTCGGTGACTCGCTCGGTGCGCTGTCGGCATCGAGTGACACCCCGCCGCCGATCGGCTTCGACGAGTCCGGTGCGGCGTACCTCGAGCCGGCCGACATGACGGCACGGTTCCTGCACGACGTCGACGACCCGGAACTGGTGCAGGGTGCCCACGACCGGCTCACCCGGCAGAGCTCCGCGGTCTTCGGGCAGGAGCTGACGGCGTCGGGCTGGGCGGAACACGCGAGCACCGCGGTGGTCTGCGCCGACGACCGCAGCACGCCGCCGTGGTTGCAGCGGGAGTACGCGACGCGGGCGGGCCGCGTCGTCGAACTCGCGACCTCGCACCACCCGATGCTGTCGCAGCCGGACGCGCTGGCCGCCGTGCTGCGCGAGCTCGGTTAGAGATCCGCCAACGCGCGCACGGGTGACTCGATGCAGTCGGCCACGAACCGCAGGAAGCCGCCGGCCGTGCCGCCGTCACAGGCGCGGTGGTCGAACGCCAGTGTCAGCTCGGTGACCTTGCGGACCGCGAGCCGGCCGTCGACCACCCACGGCCGGTCGATGATCCGGCCCATGCCCACGATCGCGACCTGCGGGTGGTTGATGATCGCCGCGGACCCGTCGACGCCGAACACGCCGTAGTTGTTGACCGTCACCGTGCCGCCGGTGAGTTCGCGCGGGGTGAGCCGGCCGTCGCGGGCGCGGTCGGTCAGATCGGCGAGGGCGGTGGCGAGCTGGCGAGTGGTCAACGCCTGCGCGTCACGGACGACCGGCACGACGAGCCCCCGCGGGGTCTGGGCCGCGAAACCGACGTCGACGGCGTCGGACAGCACGACGGCGTCGGGCTCGATCCGGCCGTTGAGTTCGGGGAACTTCCGCAGACCGAGGACCACGAACCGGGCCAGCAGCGCGACGAGCGGCACGTCGAGTTCGCGCCGCGCGGCGAGGAAGCCGGTGGCGTCGACGTCGACCCACACCGTCGCCTCGGGGATCTCCCGCCGCGAGCGGGACAGCGCGTCGGCCATGGTGCGGTGCAGCGGTGTGAACGGCACCCGGGTGTGTCCGGTCCCCGATCCTGCGAGATCTGGGGGGGGGGTGGGGCCCCCAGGCGGCCGGGCG
>CAXUNA010000089.1:4692-5049 GCA_964252095.1 uncultured Jatrophihabitans sp.
GGGGGCCGGCCCCCGAGCCGGCGAGTTCGGGGGGGGGGGGGCCGCCCGAGCTCGCAGGATCGAGGTCCTTGCGCACGACCATGCCGTCGGGGCCGGAACCCTGCAGGGCGGTGAGGTCGACGCCGCGGTCGCGGGCGAGCTTGCGCACGAGCGGGGAGATCACCGGCCGGGAACTCGAGTGGCGCGCGGGACCGTCGAGTGGTGCGGGTTCCTGCGCCACTCGATCGGTCGACGCGCCACTCGACGGTGGGGTCGTGGAGGTCGCCGCGGGCGTCGCGCCCACCCGGTGGCGCCGCCGGCGGCGGCCCCGCTCCGTGGTGCCGTACCCCCTCACCACGTTACCGGATACCACGGCGC
>CAXUNA010000089.1:5059-10133 GCA_964252095.1 uncultured Jatrophihabitans sp.
GGGGGGGGGGGGGGGGGGGGGCGGGGGGGGGCGCCCCCCCCGGGGGGCCCCCCCGCGGGCGGCGGACCGGCTCCTTGGTGCCGTACCCGATCAGCACGTTCCCGGATCCCTCGGCGACAGCGGGAGATCCGGTGACGCCGACGGAGATGAGCGGGGAGCCGACGGCCACCGACTGCCCGGCCTCGGCGTGCAGGGCGGTGACGACGCCGGCGAACGGCACGGGTACCTCGACGGCGGCCTTCGCGGTCTCGACCTCGGCGATCGGCTGGTCCACGGTGACCTCGTCACCGACCGCCACCAGCCAGCTGATCACCTGGGCCTCGGTGAGTCCCTCGCCGAGGTCGGGGAGCCGGAAGTCAGGCACCGAAGCTCCCGGGGACGTCGTCCCACTGCAGCCGGGCGACGGCGTCGAGCACGCGGCCGACGTCGGGCAGGTGGTGCTCCTCGAGCATCGGCGGGGGATAGGGGATGTCGTGCCCGGTGACCCGCAGGACCGGTGCCTGCAGGTGGTGGAAGCACTGCTCCGACAACCGGGCCGCGACCTCCGCGCCGTACCCGCAGAACCCGGACGCCTCGTGGACGACGACCGCCCGGCCGGTGGCGCGGACCAGCGGAACGACCGTGGCGTCGTCGAACGGCGCGAGCGTGCGCAGGTCGACCACCCCGACGTCACGCCCGAGTTCGTCGGCGGCGGCCTCGGCGGCTTCCACGCAGACGTCGACCATGGCGCCGTACCCGAGCAGCACGGCGTCGGAGCCGGGGCGGACGACCCGCGCCCGGTCGAGCGGAACGGTGTCGGCAGCAACGGTCTCTCTGGCCCAGTAACGCCGTTTGGGTTCGAGGAAGATCACCGGGTCGGGCGATGCGATCGCCGCGCGCAGCAGGCCGTAGGCGTCCGACGGCGTCGACGGGGTGACGACCCGCAGCCCCGCGGTGTGCGTGTAGTAGGCCTCGGAGGAATCACTGTGGTGCTCGACCCCGCCGATGCCGCCGCCGTAGGGGATCCGGATGACGACGGGCAGCTGCACGGCGCCCCGCGTGCGGTTCGACAGCTTGGCCAGGTGCGAGGTGATCTGTTCGAAGGCCGGGTAGGCGAACGCGTCGAACTGCATCTCGACGACCGGGCGCATGCCGTTCATCGCCATGCCGATCGCGGTGCCGACGATCGCCGATTCGGCGAGCGGGGCGTCGAACACCCGTTGCTCGCCGAACCGGGCGGCGAGTCCGTCGGTCACGCGGAAGACACCGCCGAGGGTGCCGACGTCCTCGCCGTAGACGAGCACGGCCGGGTCCTCGGCGAGGGAGTCGGCGAGCGCGAGGTTGAGCGCCTGCGCCATCGTGAGCGGCGTGCTCCGGTCGAGCCGGTCCGCCGGGTCGAGCACCGAGGTCACGCGCTGAACTCCAGGACCTCGGCGGCCTGCGCCCGCAGGGCGGGCGTCGGGGTGTCGTACACGTGCTCGAACAGCGCGGCGGGATCGAGCGCGAGGTCCGCGTTCATGACGTCGCGCAGCTCGGCCGCGCGGCGCTCGGCCTCGGCGTCGATGTCGGCTGCCACGGTCGCGGTGAGCGCGCCACGGGCGGTGAGATACGTGGTCGACCGTTGCACCGGGTCACGGTCGCGCCAGGCCTCGACGTCGGTGTCATCGCGGTAGCGCCCGGCGTCGTCGGCGTTGGTGTGCGCCTCCATGCGGTAGGTCATCGCCTCGATGAGCGTGGGACCTCCGCCCGCGGCGGCGGATTCCACCGCGGCGCGCACGGACGCGTACACGGCGGCGACGTCGTTGCCGTCGACCCGGCGGCCCGGCATGCCGTAGCCGATGCCCTTCGCGGCGAGCGACGGCGCGGCGGTCTGCTTGGCGAGCGGCACGCTGATGGCGAAGCCGTTGTTGACGACGACGAAGACCACCGGCGCCTTCCACACCGCGGCCACGTTGAAGGCCTCGTGGGTGTCGCCCTCGCTGGTGGCGCCGTCGCCGATGAACACCACCGCGACGGTGTCCTCGCCGCGCAACCGGGCCGCGTGGGCGAGGCCGACGGCGTGCAGCGTGTTGGTGGCGAGCGGGGTGCACTGCGGGGCGACGCGGTGACGCAACGGGTCGTAGCCGCAGTGCCAGCTACCGCGTAGCAGTTCCAGGGCCTCGGCCACGGGCACACCGCGGTCGAGGACGGCGACGGTGTCGCGGTAGGTCGGGAACAGCCAGTCCTGGTCGCGCAACGCGGCGGTCACGCCGATCTCGCAGGCCTCCTGGCCACGCGAGCTCGGGTAGACCGCGAGCCGGCCCTGCTTGGTGAGCGCGGTGCACTGGGTGTCGAGCCGACGGCCGACCACCATCCGCCGGTGCAGCTCGAGCAGCGTGGCTTCGGCCGGGCGGTCGATGCCGTCCGCGGGGCCGCCGACCTCGGGGTGGGCCTCGCTGCCGTCGGCCGCGACGAAGGCGAACGGCTCGTCGTCGGGCAGCAGGTGCTGGGCCGCGGTGACGTTCGGCAACGGCTGCGTGGTGGTCACGCCCCTCAGTGTGTCCGTCGCTGGACGTCCGGAAAGGATCTCGGCGGATGTCGTGGACGATCGGCTGGCGGAGAGCGGATAGCCTCGCCACATGGCCACCGTCGACCCGCCCCGCCCGGACGTCCCTGGACGAACGGCGAGCCCGGCCGCGCTCGACGACACCGACCGCCGGATCGTCGAGGCCCTGCGCCACGACGGCCGGGCCTCCATGCGGGCGCTCGCCGAGCGGTTGCACGTGTCGCGGGCGGGCCTCTACGCCCGGGTCGAACGGCTGCACGAGGCGGGCGTCATCACCGGGTACCGCGCCGAGGTCGACCCCGAGCGGTACGGGTACGGGCTGTCGGCGTACGTCCACGTGTCCATCAGCCAGCACTCCTGGAAGGACGTCCGGCGCCGGGTCGCCGACATCCCCGAGGTCTGGCACGCCGCGCTCGTCAGCGGGCAGGACGATCTCGTGCTGCTGGTCCGCACCGTCGACGCCGCCCACCTGCGCGACCTGGTGCTGAACCGGCTGCAGACCATGCCCGACGTCGTCGCGACGAACACCGTGCTGATCCTCGACGAGATCCACGCCGGCTGACGGCCCGGCCCGGCGCCCGCCGGACGGTTCACTCGTCCGGCACCGGTCCGCGCAGCCGGACCTCCTCGATGTCCAGCGTGGCCTGCAGTTCGCGCAGGACGATGTCGTCGATCCGGTCGGCGTCACGCAGCTCGGTGACCGCCTGTCGTTTGTGGGCGAGCACCTCCAGTTCGACGCGGGTGACCAGCTCGTGCGTGGCCACCGGATCGGCCCGGCCGTCGGCGTCGGTGTCGTGGTCGCCCTCCGCCTCGACGACGGCGAGGTGGCGCTCGTAGCCCTCCCGCAACCGGGTGAGCACGTCGCCGTCGAGACCGACCCGCTTCGCGGCGCCGGGCAGCGCGGCCAGGGCGGCGTGCGCGCTCTCGACGCGGGCCAGGTGCCGCTCCCTGTCCCGGTCGTCGTCGTGCGGCAGCCGTGCCCAGCGCATGACCACGGGCAGCGTGATCCCCTGCAGCAGCACGGTGACGAGGATGACCGCCGTCGTCACGAACACCAGCAGGTCGCGGTCGGGGAACGGGGAGCCGTCGTGGCGCACGGCCGGCACGGCGAGCACCGCCGCGAGCGAGACGGCGCCGCGGAAACCGGCCCAGCTGGTCAGGGCCCGCTGCCGCCACGGAGCGCGGCGAGACCGTTGCACCGGACGACGGTCCACCGTGCGGATGACGACGGTCACGGCCTGCACCCACACGATCCGCGTCGCGATCACCACCCCGGTCACCGCGAGTGCGACGACCGCTGCGTGACCGAAGCCGCTGCCGGCGTGGGACACCCCGCGGACCGCGCCCGGCGCCCGGATCCCGACGTAGACGAACAACCCACCGTTGAGCAGGAACGTCGCGAGACCCCAGAAGTCGAACGTCTGCAGCCGGGCCCGGGCGCCGATGACGCGCGGCGAGGCGTGCGCGAGGACCAGGCCGGAGGCGACCACCGCGACCACGCCGCTCGCGTGCACCGACTGGCTCAGCAGGAACGCGGCGTACGGCGTCGCGACGCTGAGGCCACCCTCCACCAGCGGCGCGTCGAGGCGGCGCCGGACCAGCACGACGACGGCACCGACGAGCAGCCCGGCCGTGATGCCGCCCGCATAGGCGCCGAGGAACTCGCCGATCAGCAGGGGCGCTCCGGGCGCGGAATCGCCGGTGGCGATGGCGACCGTCACCCCGAACAGCACCAGCGCGGTGCCGTCGTTGACGAGGCTCTCCGTCCGCAGGATGGTCAGCATCCGCCGCGGCAGGTCCTTCGCGAGCCCGGCCATCGCCGCGGCGTCGGTCGGGGCCAGCACCGCGCCGAGCACCCATGCGGACCGGGGGTCGATCCCGAACGCCTGCGCGGTGGAGGAGACCGTGACGGCCGTGGCGAGCACGAGACCCACGGCGTTCAACGTGATGACCCGGAGGTTGGCCCGGATCTCGCGCAGGCTGGTGGTGAGGCTCTCCCAGTACAGGATGGCCGGCAGGAACAGGATCAGCACGACCTCGGGGTCGAGTTGCACGTCGCCGAACCGGGGCAGCAGACCGACCGGGATCCCGAGCAGGATGAGCAGGACCGGGGGAGCCACCCGGTACCGGCCGCCGACGAGCGTGCCGATGAGCACGGCGGCGACGATCACCACGAGCGCGACGAGCCCGAACACCGGCACATCATGGCCCGGACGGCGGACTCCGTGGGGTCGCGGCGCCGACCGACCGATCAGCCCCAGCCCGCGGCACGGACCAGCGCCGCGGTGACGGCGGCGAGCACCACCACGACGATGAACGGGGCGCGGAACCACAACGCGACCGCCGCGACGCCGAGGCCGACGACGCGCGCGTCGAGCGCGAGCCGGTCGCCCGTCGCCACGGTCTGGACGACCACGAGCGCCGCGAGCAGCGCGACCGGGAGCAGGGCGGTGACCCGGACCGCGACCGGGTGCTCGAGCCAGCGGGCGGGGACCAGGTGGCCCGCGAGCTTCAGCGCGTAGGCGGCGGCGCACGCGCCGAGGACCGCGA
>CAXUNA010000090.1:0-10092 GCA_964252095.1 uncultured Jatrophihabitans sp.
GCCGGAAGTGCGCCGCCACGAGGTCGCCGAGCGGGCCGGTCGCGGACGTCGCCACGTCCTCGGGGACCGTCGCGGGCGGCGGTGGCGGGGTCGACGGCGGGAGGACCAGCGACGTCTCCGTGGGCGCCGGGTTCGTGTCGTGGTCGGGAAACGTCAGTTCCAGCGAGGTCTCCGGCCGCTCCGGCTCGGACGGCTGCATGCTGGTGACACTAGAACGTCCGCGTTCGACGAAGGAGCAGCATGGCCGTCTTCGGCAGGAACGACGCGCAGGTCCCGGGTGCGAACTGGGAGCCCGACGCCGCCGACGGCCGGTTGGCTGCGACGGCCGGCGCGGCGCCCAATGCGGTGTTCACCTCCGACCTGTCGGTCTCCGAGTTCGTCCTGCTGCAGGAGGCGGGCTTCGAACCGTTGGGGTTCGTGGTCGGGTCCTCGATCTACCACATCGGGATCCAGGTCAGCCGCTGGGGACAGAACCAGGAACTGACCGTGCTGACGCAGGCGATGTACTCGGCGCGCGAGCTCGCGATGGGCCGGATGCAGGCCGAGGCCGAGCGGCTCGGCGCCGACGGCGTGGTCGGCGTGACCCTGCGGGCCCAGCAGTACGTGTGGGGCCAGGGCGTGCTGGAGTTCATCGCCACCGGCACCGCCGTGCGGGCGCTGCGCGGGCAGGGCGCGCACCGCCGGCCCGACGGCCGCCCGTTCTCCTCCGACCTGTCGGCGCAGGACTTCTACCGGCTGCTGGCCGCGGGGTCGGTCCCGGTCGCGTTCGTCCTCGGCACCTGCGTGTACCACATCGCCCACCAGGGCGTGATGCAGTCGCTGCGGCAGGCGGGCGTCAACCAGGAGATGGTCCTGTTCACGCAGGGCATCTACCAGGCCCGGGAGCTCTCGCTCGCGCGGATGCAGTACGAGGCCACCCAGGCGCAGGCCGGTGGCATCGTCGGGGTGTCGGTCGAGGTCCACAACCACGTGTGGGGCGAGCACGCGACGGAGTTCTTCGCGACGGGCACGGCGATCCGGGCGCTCGACCCGTCGCACCACCTGCCGGAGACCGCGCCCAAGCCCACGTTCACGCTCGGCCTCGACGTGTAGGACGCAGCGCGGTCAGCTCGCCACGTGCTCGCGCAGCGCGGTCAGGCCGCTGGCGTAGACGCCGTCCCCGAACAGGTTCTCGGTGGCCTCGACGTCGGCCGCGTCGCAGTCCCAGTTGCCGTACCACTCGACGAAGGTGGCGTCGGACTCAGTGACGGGGGCGAGGTGCAGGGTCGACACGTAGGCGCTCGCCGGGAACGGGCTCTCGAGGATCGTGTACGTGAGGCGCCGGAACTCGTCGTCGAGCGTGAGCAGCCGTTCCACGATCACGCCGCCGTCGCCGGTGGTGAGCCGACGTACGGCACCGACCTGGCCCTCACCTCCGGAGTCGAGCCCGCACGTCGCGATGACGGGGTGCCAGTCGGACAGTGAGCCGAACGAGCGCACCGCCGCCCACACCTGATCGACGGGCGCAGTGATGACAGCGGATCGGTAGGCCTGCGGCATGGCGACTCCTTCGTCGTTTGCGGAACGTTGCACACGGTTACGATTCGGCGGCGGACCAGCCCGTCACGGCGACGATGCGGCACACCAGCACGCGGTGGAACGGCTTGTCGGCGTACTGCGGCACGGTGCGCGCGAGCCGGTCCGCGAGGTCGTCGGTCAGTTCGACGGGCGGGTCAGGGACGTGCCGGAGCGAGGCCCGCACCCACCACAGGCGCGACCAGTCCTCGGTCTCCCAGTGCTCGATCAGCAGGGTGCCGCGCGGGTCCGCAGCGAGGTTGTCCTCGCGCCGGAGCCGGGTCGACGACTTGGGTTTGACCCGGTCGATCGGCACGCCGAGATGCCCGTCGTCGCTCACGGCGTAGACCACCGGCTGCGGGTCGGGCCCACGCTCGGGGTGCATCGTGGCGAGCACGCCGTGGACCTCGGCCGCCAACCGCGCCCGGGCCGAACCCTCGTCCATCCTCATGGTGGCGGCCCGGACGCAGTGGTCGTCAGCCGGCCTCGACCTTGGGCATGATCTCCTCGGTCAGCCGCTTGAGGTCGTCGATGGTCTTGGCGGTCGGGACGTCGCGGAACGGCGGCCACAGCAGCGGCATCGTCATCCCGGCTTCCTGGTACCGCTTGAGTGCGTCCTCGATCTGCTGGGCGTTGCCGGCCAGCAGGTTGGTGGCCTTGCCGGCCGGGGTCTGGTCCATCTTCTCGTCGGTGATGACGAACCAGATCATGCTGCACATGTCGAAGTTGTCGGGGAATCCACGGCCGAGCTCGTTCAGCTCGCGCTCCATCTCGCCCTTCCAGCGCTTGATGTCCTCGGGCGAGTCCTGGATGCCGATCCAGCCCTGCAGGCCGTACTTCGCGATCCGCCGGGCCGAGCGCTTCGGGTCCTTGAGACCGGAGAAGTAGATCGGCGGGCCGCCCTGCTGGACCGGCTTGTGGCCGAAGCCGCAGAGCGGGAAGTCGGCGAACTCGCCGTGGTACTCGAACAGGTCGTTGTTCCAGATGCCCTGCATGATCTCGATCGTCTCGCGCACGTGGCCGTGCCGGCGCGGGAACAGGTGCGCGACGCTGGCGGCGGCGAACTCCTCCGGCATCCACCCCGATCCGACGCCGACGTTCAGCCGCCCGTTCGAGAGGTGGTCCTGGGTCGCGAGCTCGGCGGCGAGCACGCCCGGCGAACGGTAGGGGGTGTCGATGATGCTCATCCCGATGCGGACCTTGGTGGTCTTCGCCGCGAGCCACGGGATGAGCGTCATGCCCTGGAACCACTTGCCGCGCGAGATGACCGGCAGTGCCTTCGGCAGGTCGGTCATCATCCCGAACGGGTACTCGAGCTCCGCGTGGTCGGACGCCTCGGGGACCACGATGCGGTCGAGCGTCCAGACGGAGTCGAAGTCGAGGTCCTCGGCGAGCGCGGTGAGGTCCTCGAGTTCCTTCACCGTCACCTCGTCGCGGAAGTTCGGGAGGTACAGCGCGAGCTTCATCGATCGACTCCTCGTTGATGTCGTCGGCAGGTGAGTGGGGGTCAGCGTGCTCGGTGCACCTCAACGTCAGCTGGGTGCTGTCTCAACGGACCATCAACGGATGCTGTCGGTCCGTGTGCGCCACCGACCGGCCCGGCTAGCGTCGCGGGATGCGGTGGCGACGGTGAGCGACATCCTCTGGCGGCCTTCCGCTGAGCGCATCGAGGCGTCGGTCCTGCGGGAGTACCTCGACTGGTTGGCCGAACGTGAGGGACGGCCGTTCCCCGACCACGACGCCCTCTGGGCCTGGTCGGTGGCGGACCTCGACCGCTTCTGGCTCTCGGTCGTCGACTTCTTCCGGATCGCGTTCACGACGCCGTGGGACGAGGTGCGCACCGTCGACCCCATGCCGCACACGCGCTGGTTCACCGGTGGCCGGCTGAACTGGGCGCAGCACGCGTTGCGTCACGGCGCGGACGACGACCCGGCGCTGGTGGCCGTCACCGAGGGCGACGCGACGGCCCGCGAGATCACGTGGGGTGAGCTGCGCCGGGCCGTCGCCTCGGCCGCGGCCTGGCTGCGGCAGGCGGGGGTTCGCCCGGGCGACCGGGTCGCGGCGTACCTCCCGAACACCGAGCACGCGGTGATCGGCTGCCTGGCCGCGGCCGCGGTGGGCGCGGTGTGGGCGTGCTGCTCGCCGGACTTCGGCGCCGAGGGCACCATCGCGCGGCTGGCCCAGCTCGAACCCACCGTGCTGATCGCCGCCGACGGCTACCACTGGAACGGCAAGGAGATCGACCGCGCAGACGTCGTCGCGCAGCTCCGCCAGGATCTGGGCACCGTGCAACGGTTCGTGCACGTCCCGTGCGCGTTCCCCGAGCGGCCGGGCCCCGAGGGGACGACCGGTTGGGACGAGGTCGTCGGCACGGACGCACCCCTGATCTTCGAGTCGGTCGAGTTCTCCCATCCGCTGTGGGTGTTGTTCACGTCCGGCACCACCGGACGGCCCAAGGGACTGGTGCACAGCCAGGGCGGGATGACGCTGCAGGGCGTCGTCTGGTCCGGCCTCTACTGCGGGCTGCGCACCGGTGAACGCATGTTCACCTACAGCTCGACCGGCTGGGCGCTGTGGAACATGCAGCTGGGCGCGCTCACCCAGGGCGCGAGCATCGTGCTCTACGAGGGCAGTCCCGGCCGTCCGCCGGGTGCGGTCTGGGCGACCGCCGCGCGTACCGGGGCCGACGTGGTGCTGCTCGGTGCGGCCGTCGTCACCGCCTCGGCGAACTCGGGCGTCTCGCCCCGCGCCGACCACGACCTGCGCCGGCTGCGACACGTCATGGTGAGCGGGTCGGCCCTGCCGCCGGACGGCTACCGCTGGCTGCTCGAGCACGTCGATCCCGATCTCCGGATCGATTCGACCAGTGGCGGCACCGACATCTCCGGCGCGTTCGTCGGCGCCAACGAGTACTCGCCCGTGCGGGTGGGACGGATCGGGGGCCGGCTCGCGGGCGTCGACTGCGCGGCCTGGGACGACGACGGCGTGGCGGTGGTCGACACCGTCGGCGACCTCGTCGTGACCCAGCCGATGCCCTCGATGCCGGTGTTCCTCTGGGACGACCCGGACGGCACCCGCTACACCGAGGCCTACTTCGACACCTGGCCCGGCGTCTGGCGTCACGGCGACTGGGTCACCGTGCACGCCGACGGCTCCGTCTCGATGCACGGCCGTTCGGACTCGACCCTGAACCGCCAGGGCGTGCGCCTCGGCAGCAGCGACTTCTACGACGTGCTCGAGACCATGCCGGAGATCGCCGAGGCGTTGGTGATCGGCGTCGACGAGGCGGACGACGGCTACTGGCTCGGCCTGTTCGTCGTGCCGGCCGACGGCCGGGAGGTCGACGACGACCTGCGCACGCGGATCGTCACCACGCTGCGCACCCGCCTCTCGCCGCGGCACGTCCCGGACGAGATCGTCGCCGCGCCCGGTGTCCCGCACACCCTCTCCGGCAAGAAGCTCGAGGTCCCCGTCAAGAAGCTGCTGCGCGGCACCCCGTTGGAGAAGGCGGCCAACCCGTCGTCGGTCGACGACCCCGACGTCCTGCGCTGGTACGAGCGGTTCGCCGCGGAGCGGCTGGGCTGATCGCGTGCGACTCGGAGCGACGCTCGTCCACCTGTCCGGCGGCCCGCAGTACGAGACGGTTCCGTGGGCGCGGCGCCTCGAGGCGGCGGGCTTCGAGAGCCTGTGGACCCCGCAGACCGTCGGCCGCGGCGCGTTCGTGCCGGACCCGCTGGTGACGCTCGCCGCCGCGGCCGCGGCGCCCCGGGACGTCGAACTCGGGACGGCGACGCTGCAGCTGCCGCTCTACCACCCGGCCGACGTCGCCTTCCGCCTGCTCTCGTTGATGACGATCTGCGGTGACCGCCTCACGCTCGGGGTGAGCCCGGGATCGACGGCCACGGACTACGCCGCGTTCGACCGCGACTTCGGCACCCGCTTCGCCGTCTTCCGCCGTGACGTCGACCGGCTCCGGGTGCTGCTCGAACGGGGTCGCGACGACCTGGTCGACCTCGGGCCGGCGCTCGGACGTCCGCCGCTGCTGCTGGGCTCGTGGGGCGCCAACGTCGAGCGCGCGGCGCGGGAGTTCGACGGCTGGCTGGTCACCGCCAGCCGCCGGACGTTCGACCAGATCGTCGAGGCCTACGAGCGGTTCCGCGCCGCGGGCGGGAAGCGGGCGATCGTCTGCACCGTCCCCGTGGACCGCGGCGACGATCTCGACGCCACCGGGGACCTGCTGCGCCGCTACGCGGAGATCGGCTTCGACGACGCCGTGGTGCTGATCGGGCCGGACGGGCCGGCCCCGGAGGACGTCCGGGCGCTGCTCCCCCGTTCCGAGGCATCTCCGGTGGTCTGACGCGAACCCTCGCCTTCCACGGCTCCCGGCAGGTACGGTCCGCATCACCTAGGGCCGGCGGCGGTCGCACCGGAGCGACGGCGAGGCCCCGCCCGGCGGGAGCACGGATGGGACCGAGCGTGACCACGGCCGTCCGGCCCGCCCTGCTGGTGGTCGACGACGACGCCCGGGTCCGCACCGTCGTCTGCTGGCAGCTCGAGGCCGAGGGCTACGTCGTCCGTGAGGCCGCCGACGGCAACACCGCATGGCAGGGCATCGTCGACCGCCGCCCCGATCTGGTCGTCCTCGACCTGTCCCTGCCGGGCATGTCCGGCCTCGACCTGCTGCGGCGGTTGCGGGAGACCGGGGACAGCCTGCCGGTCGTGGTGCTGTCCGGCCGCAGCGGTGAGGGCGACCGGATCCTCGGTCTCGATCTCGGCGCCGACGACTACCTCGTCAAGCCGTTCTCCCTGGGCGAGCTGGGCGCACGGGTCAGGTCGGTGCTGCGTCGCAGCGGCGCCGCCCAGGTCGCCGCGCGCCCGGTCGCCGCGGCCGAGCCGGCCTCGAACCTGCGCATCGATCCCTGGGCCCGCGAGGTGGAACTCGACGGCGACCACGTGCCGCTCACCGCGCGCGAGTTCGACCTGCTCGCGTTCCTCGCCGCCCACCCGCGCCAGGTGTTCACCCGGGCGCAACTGCTGGAGCAGGTCTGGTCCAGCTCCCGGAGCTGGCAGAAGGAGGCCACGGTGACCGAACACGTCCACCGGTTGCGGCACAAACTCGGGTCCGAGCACCTGGTGACGGTCCGCGGCGTCGGCTACCGGCTGGAGCCGTGACCGCCCTCGACGTCCGGCTCGAACAGGCGGACGCGGACGCGCTGCTGGCCCGGCAGACCGAGATCCTCGGCCAGATCGCCACCGGGGCGCCGCTGGCCGGGGTGCTGACCGGGATCGCGGCGACCCTCGAGGACCTCGTCCCCGACAGCAGCTGTTCGGTGCTGCTGCTGGACCGCGCCACCGGGATCCTGCGGCACGGGGCAGCGCCGTCGTTACCCGTCGAGTACTCGGCGCAGATCGACGGGCTGACCATCGGCGCCAACGCCGGATCGTGCGGCACGGCGGCGTACTCGGGCGACGTCGTCATCGCCTCGGACATCCGGGCCGACGTCCGGTGGGTGGACTACCGCGTCCTCGCCGACCGGTTCGGCCTGCGCTCCTGCTGGTCGACCCCGATCCGCGGCCGCGACGGCATCAGCGGCACGTTCGCCGTCTACCACCGCCGCCCGCACCGGCCCACCCTGCGCGAGGAACACCTCGTGGAACGGCTGACCCACCTGGCGTCGGTCGCCATCGACCACGACGGGCTGCTCGGCGCGCTCGCCGAGAGCGAGGAACGGTTCCGCCGGGCGTTCGAGGACAACGCGGTCGGCATGGCGCTGGCGACGCTCGACGGCAGGATCACCCGTGTCAACCGGGCGATGCGGGCGTTGCTCGGCCGGCCCGCGGACGAGCTGGTGGGTGCCCGGCTCGACGACGTGTTCCGCCGCGGCGCCGCCGGCGCCGACCGGGACTGCTACGAGGCCACGACCCGCACCGCCGACGGCCGGGTGCTCGACGTCGCCGTGACGGTGTCACCGATCCGCGACGCGACGGACGCCCCGCAGGCGCTGTCGGTGAACGTCCTCGACGTCACCGGGCGCCGCGCAGCCGAGCGGGAGCGGCACCGGCGGGTCGAGGCCGAGCTCGCCCGGTCCGCGGCCGAGGCGGCCCGCCGGGCCAAGACCGACTTCGTCGCGGCGCTCGGGCACGAGCTGCGCACGCCGTTGCAGGCGATCACCGGGATCACCGAACTGCTCGGCCGGCTCGACCTCGACACGGACCGCCGGGCGGCGGCCCTGCGGCACATCACGGCGGCGGCCGACCACATCCTCACCATGGTCGGCGAGGTGCTCGACGTCGCCCGCATCGAGGCGCGCGCGCTCCCGCTCACCCTGCACGACGTCGCGCTGGAGCCGGTGGTCGCCGAGGTGTTGGCGATGGTCAGGCCGTTGGCCGCCGCCGAACGCGTCACGCTGCACCCGACGACGGGAGCCCCCGCGGTGGGGGTGCGCGCCGACGCCCGCCGGCTGACCCAGGTGCTGTTGAACCTGGTCACCAACGCGATCCGCTACAACCGGCCGGACGGTGCGGTGACCGTCGGCTGGGGCGTCGCCGACGGACAGGTGCAGGTCTCGGTCCGCGACACCGGGGCGGGCATCGCGGCCGAGCACCTGGACCGGCTGTTCACCCCGTTCGACCGGCTCGGACGCGACACGGACGAGGGCGTCGGGCTCGGACTCCCGCTCGCGCGTGGCCTCACCGAGGCGATGGGCGGCCGGCTCGAGGTCCGCAGCGAGGTCGACCGCGGCACCACGGTCTCGATCTTCCTGCCCGCGGCGTACTCCGGCTGACGCCCAGCCCCCTCACGGTCGCGTTCGGGCGATCCGCCGGGTTGTGTTGAGATGAACCGGTGGAGGCGCCGTGAGCGAGCTGCCCGGCTGGTTCGCCGAGGCGCTCGAGGACGCGGGCGTCCACCGGGCGGGCGACACCCACACGACCGTCGGCCGCTACCTCGCCGGTGACGTCGACCCCCGTCTCGACGGCGATCTCGTGGCCGTGCTGCGCGCGGGCGGCGTCGACGACACCGGCCTCGCCGCGGTCGGCGACGGCCTCGAGCAGGCGGCGCTCACCGCGAAGGATCTCGAGGACGCGACGACGTCGGCCCGCCTGCTCGGCCTGGCCGCCCAGGCGTTCGAGGCGGCGGGACGACCGCTGCGGCTGGCCTGGGCCGTCTACGTCCGCGGTGGGCAGCTGCGGACCCTCGACCGGTACGAAGAGGCGGTGGCCGCGTTCGAATCCGCGGAGACCCTGTTCCGCGAGCTGGACGACGACGAGCACGTGTCCGACGCCGCGTACCAGGCGGGCGCG
Source organism: uncultured Jatrophihabitans sp. (assembly GCA_964252095.1). Lineage (GTDB taxonomy): Bacteria > Actinomycetota > Actinomycetes > Mycobacteriales > Jatrophihabitantaceae > CAXUNA01. The sequence continues at coordinate 8,857 of CAXUNA010000090.1, forward strand.
ACCTGGCAGGTCGCCGGCCGCGACGACCTGGCCGAGATCTCGCTGGTGGACGCGGCGGCCTGGTACGCCGAGCACGGCGACCTCGAGAACCACGCGTACTGCGCGCTGCTGCTCGGACGGATCGCCGCCGGCCGCGAGGAGTGGGCGAGCTCGATCGGACACCTCCAGCAGGCGATCGCCGGGTTCGACGCGGCCGGGCGGGGCACCCAGCGCGGTCACGCCCGGTTCCTCCTCGGCGCCACGTTGTGGAGCGCGCGGCGCTACGAGGACGCGGTGGCCGAGCTGGCCCGTGCCCGGGAGATCCTCGACGACCACGACGAGATGTGGCACTGCGGCGCCTGCGACTTCCTCATGGGCGAGGCCCACTTCGGCAACGGCGACTACGACGCCGCCCGGGCCGCCTGGACCTCGGCGCTCACGGTGTTCGAGCTCATCGGCGACGAGGACGAGGTCGTCGCGTGCCGCGCCCAGTTGGCCGCGTTGCCGCCATGACCCGCCTCCGCCCGGCGACGGTCGAGGACGGCCCGCAGCTGCTGCCGTTGTGGGGTTCGCTGTTCGACCGCAGCGATCCCCCACGTCGGGAGCGGTGGGAGGACTTCGCCCGCGACTGGTTCGCCCGCGTGGTCGACGACCGGTCCGTCGCGACCTTCCCGGTGATCGAGGTCGACCACGAGGTCGTCGCCACGGCGATCGGGACACTCGAACTCGGGGTGCCGAATCCCCAGTGCCCGCAGGGGAGAACGGTCCGCCTCGCGAACGTCGTCACCCTCCCCGAGCACCGCGGGAACGGGTACGCGACGACCCTGGTCGAGGACGTCGTGCGGTGGGCGCGCGCCGTCGACGCCGACCGGGTCGACCTCAGCTCGACGCCCGCCGGCCAGCGGATCTACGAGAAGGCGGGGTTCGTCCTCACCTCGGCACCACGGATGAAGCTGGTCCTCTGACGCGGGACCCCTGCGACGGAAAGGGGGAGCGGCTCAGCCGCGCAGGCGCGAGACGGCGGCGGCGACCTGGTCGAACCGGGAGCGGTCGAGCGCGGCGCCCTCGCGCCGCACGTCGGACGGGGACAGTCGCAGCACCCGGTCCAGCCGCACCTCCGACGGCCGGCCCTGCGGGTCCCACCCGCCGGTGCCGACGTCGAGCCAGTGCCGGCCGGGCCGGGCCTCGTCGGGGGCGTGACGGTCGTGGTCCTTGCTGGTGAGCATCAGCGCGAGCAGGTCGTCACCGTCGCGGGAG
>CAXUNA010000091.1:0-5955 GCA_964252095.1 uncultured Jatrophihabitans sp.
ATCGACGTGCGGCTCCTTGTTCGAGAGGAGCCGCAATCAAACACAGACTGCCGACAGTTTCGCGGCGGGCGGACGTCCGTCAGTTCTCGGCGATGATCTGGCCGACGTAGCGCGCGACGGCTGCGACCCGGCCCATCGCCGAGCCGTAGTCCATGCGCCGTGGGCCGAGCACACCGACCGCGCCGAACGCGGCGCCGGGCCGACCGCCGTAGCCGGTGGCGATGACCGAGGCCGTCGACAGCCCCTCGTGGCGGTTCTCCCCGCCGATGCTGACGACGACGCTGCCCGCGGTGAGCGCGCTCTCCAGCAGCTTGAGCATCACCATCTGCTCCTCGAGCGCCTCGAGCACCGGCCGGATCGCGGGGAAGTCGAGCGTGTAGTCCGACAGGTTCGCGGTGCCCGCGAGCACCACCCGGTCGCTGCGCCGCTCGACCAGGGCGTCGAGCAGCACGCCGGTGAGCACGGTGACGGTGTCGCGCAGGTCGGGGTCGACGGCCGCCGGCAGCGACGTCACGACCTCCGGCGCCTCGACGAGCAACCGGTCGCGCAGGGCGGTGTTGAACGTGGTGCGCAGATCGGCGACGACCTGGTCGGTGAGGTCGCCCGGCACGTCGACGATGCGCTGTTCCACCCGCCCGGTGTCGGTGATGAGCACGAGCATGAGCCGCCCGGGGCCGAGCGAGACGACCTCGACGTGCCGCACCCGCGAGCTCGACAGCGTGGGGTACTGCATCACCGCGACACTCCGCGTGAGCTGGGCGAGGGTGCGCACCGCGCGGTGGACGACGTCGTCGAGGTCGGTGGCCTCCTCGAGGAACGCCGCGATCGCGCGTCGTTCCGCGCCCGTCATCGGTTTGAGGTCGGCGAGCCGGTCGACGAACACGCGGTAGCCGAGGTCGGTGGGCACGCGGCCGGCGCTGGTGTGCGGGGCGACGATCAGCCCCTCCTCCTCCAACGCGGCCATGTCGTTGCGGATGGTCGCGCTCGAGACGCCGAGCCGGTGCCGGTCGACGATCGCCTTGCTGCCCACCGGTTCGTTGGTGGCGATGAAGTCCTCGACGATGGCGCGCAGGACCTCGAGCCGCCGCTCGCCGCTCGCCGTCCGCACGTGGTTCCCCCTCGCCTGTGGTCCGATCCCAGTCTAGGTGCGGCGGTGCGGGATACGCCGTGGGCGAATCGTGCGGGTGTGTCCGGTCCGCAACGACGGCAGATAGTGTGACCGGAAAGGCTTCGGACGACGGGAGGGACGGCGCGTGATCTTCAAGGCTGTCCGCGAGGGCCGTCCGTACCCGGACCACAAACTCTCCAACCGCGACTGGGCCACCGTGGCGCCCCGCGCCGTCCGGCTCGACGAGCTCGTCACCACCAAGCGGGTGCTGGAGCTGGACAAGCTGCTCGACGAGGACTCGACGTTCTACGGCGACCTGTTCCCGCACGCCGTCGCGTGGCGCGGCTCGATCTACCTCGAGGACGGCGTCCACCGCGCGCTGCGGGCGGCGCTCCAGCAGCGCACCACCCTGCACGTCCGCGTGCTCGACCTCGACGAGCTGCGCCCCGCCGGTCCGCGCTGAACCACCCGGTCCGGCCGGGGGCCCAGCGGCCCCGACGCACCCGGACGAGCTGGGGTCAGGCGGTCAGCAGGTCGCGCACCACAGCGTCGGCGAGCAGCCGGCCGCGCTGGGTGAGCACCACGCGGTCGTCGCGGAAACCCTCGGCCTCGACCAGGCCCCACTCGACCATCTGTGCCGCCTTCACCCGGGCGGGGAGCGGCAGGGTGCGCAGGTCGAAACCGTCGGCGAGCCGCACGCCGAGCATGACCTGCTCGGTGCGGCGGGCGTCGTCGTCGAGCAGTTCCCGGGCGGCCGCGGGTGAAAGCCCGGCCTCGACCCGCTCGGTGTAGGCGGCGGGGTGCCGGACGTTCCACCACCGCACGGTGCCGACGTGGCTGTGCGCGCCGGGGCCGGCGCCCCACCAGGAGCCGTCCTGCCAGTAGAGCCGGTTGTGCCGGCACTGCGCGTCCTCGGAACGCGACCAGTTGGAGACCTCGTACCAGTCGAACCCGGCGCGGCGGAGCGTCTCGTCGGCCTGCACGTAGCGGTCGGCGAGGACGTCGTCGTCGGGCGCCTCGATCTCGCCGCGGGCGACCTTGCGGGCCATCGCGGTACCGGGTTCGACGACGAGCGCGTAGGCGCTGACGTGGTCGGCGCCCGAGGAGATCGCGGCGTCCAGGCTCGCCTGCCAGTCGGCCTCGGTCTCGTGCGGCGTGCCGTAGATGAGGTCGAGGTTGACGTGCTCGAAGCCCGCGGCGCGCGCCTCGGCGACGACCTGCTCCGGCCGGCCGGGGGTGTGCGTGCGGTCGAGGGTCGCGAGCACGTGCGGGATCGCCGACTGCATCCCGACCGAGAGCCGGTTCACCCCGAGCTCGCGCAGCCTCGTGAGGTAGGCGGGCGTCACCGACTCGGGGTTGGCCTCGGACGTCACCTCGACGTCGGCCGTGACGCCGAACAGGTCGACGATCTCGCGGACGATCACACCGAGGTGGTCGGCCGGCAGCAGGGTCGGGGTGCCGCCGCCGAAGAAGATGCTGCTCGCGGGCGGTACGAACTTCCCCAGCACCTCACGGGCGAGCCGCAGCTCGGACAGCACGGTGTCGGCGTAGCCGTAGCGACTGACGCGGTTCTCGGCCGGCCCGAGCTCCTCCGCCGTGTACGTCGTGAAGTCGCAGTAGCCGCAGCGGGTGGCGCAGAACGGGACGTGGACGTAGACGCCGAACGGTCGGTCGCGGGCTTCGGTCAGTGCGGCGTGCGGCAACCCGCCGTCGGGCGGCGCGGGCACGCCGTCGGGCAGGGCGGACGGCACGGGGACCAGTGTGCCTCGCGGGCCCCGACGTGGCGTGCGCCGCACCCGGGTGTCGCTCGGCGCCCCGGTTCGACTAAACCTTGGGTGTGACCGCCGACGACGGAGTCCGGTACGAGGTCGACGGCGCGCGCGCCACGATCACCCTCGACCGGCAGGAGACCCGCAACGCGCTCGGCGCCGAGGGTCTCGCCGCCGTGGCGGCCGCGCTCGACACCGCCGTCGCCGACGACGCCGTCCGCGTCGTGGTCCTCACCCACGCCGGGCCGGTGTTCAGCTCCGGTGCCGACCTGCGGGCCGCGAGCGGCGCGGCCCCCGAGGACCAGCCGGTGGCCCGGTTCCCGCACCTGCTGCAGCGGATCTGGGCCTGCCCGAAGCCGGTGATCGCCGCGGCGTCCGGCAAGACCCGCGCCGGCGGCATCGGCCTGTTCGCGGTCTGCGACCTCACCGTCGCCTCCCCGGCATCGGACTTCGCCACGTCCGAGGTGCGCCTCGGCGTGGTGCCCTACGTCATCTCGATTCCGTTCCTCGCCCGCGTGCCGCACGGCGCCGCCCGCGAGTGGTTCCTCACCGGGTCTGTGTTCGACGGCGCCCGGGCGCACCGCGACGGTCTGGTCGACGTGCTCGCGGACGACGTGCCGGCCGCCGTCGACTCGCTCGTGGCGTCGCTGGCGCTGGGTGGGCCGGCGGCCCTGGGGGCCACGAAGCAGCTGCTGCGCGGTGCGCTCGACGCCTCGACGCTCGCCGAGCGGTACGCGACACTCGCCGCGCAATCGGCACGGACCTTCGCCACGGACGAGGCGCAGGAAGGCATCGCGGCGATGCGCGGCAAGCGCAGGGCCCGCTGGGTTTCGACCGACAACGACGTACCCGGAGGTAACGCATGACCGACCGCGTGGTCGCGGAGACGATCTCGTTCGCCAGCAACGACGGCGACCAGATCGAGGGATACCTCGCGACGCCCGACGACCCTCCCCGCGGCGGCGTGGTGGTCATCCACCACATGCCCGGCTACGACTGGGCGTCGAAGGAGATCACCCGCCGGTTCGCGACGCTGGGTTTCGTTGCACTGTGCCCCAACCTGCACTTCCGTGACGCGCCGGGTGCGGCGCCCGACGACGCCGCCGCGGCCTCGCGGGCGAACGGCGGCGTCCCCGACGACCGGTTGGTGGCCGACGTCGGTGCCGCGGCCGACCTGCTGCGCTCGATGGGTGCCGCGAGGATCGGCACGATCGGCTACTGCTCCGGCGGCCGGCAGTCGGTGCTGGCGGCGTGCTCGTTGCCGCTCGACGCCGCCGTGGACTGCTACGGCGCCTTCGTGGTCGGCACGCCTCCCGACGGCTGGCCGGTGAAGATGGACGGCCTCGAGGCTCTGCTGCCCGATCTCTCCGCACCGCTGCTCGGCCTGTTCGGCGCCGAGGACAAGACGCCCTCGCCCGCCGACGTCGCCACCCTGACCGAGCTGCTCGACCGGCACGGCAAGGACTTCACCCCCGTCTCGTACGACGACGCCGGCCACGGCTTCTTCGCGGTCGACCGCCCGGCGTACCGCGTGGCCGCCGCCAGTGACGGCTGGGAGCGGATCGAGGCGTTCTTCGGCCGGCACCTGACGTCCTGAACTCCCCCTTTTCGCTCGGAGGTCTCCGCATGTGCACGTACTCCACGGAACTCATCACGATCGACGGCAGCGCCAAGGGCACGCCGTCGTGGATACCGGTGCAGCAGGCAACGGTCTACTTCGACCACCCGGTCCACGCCCAGCACGGACACACGCTCAACATTGACTTCCGCGCGCCCGATCGCGGACCCTCCGCGCGCGTCGCGGTGGAGCTGTCCGCCGCGTCCGCGCGTGACCTGGTCGCGGCCATCCAGGCCGCGCTCGCATCGGTACCCGAGGAGATGACGGTGTAGGACGTGTCTCCTCAACCCGTGCCCTGCTGCGCAGTGCCGAGGCACGGCGTCTGCGGCGTTGTCATCGTCGCGGACACAACAGCGGTGTCCGACTCCTCTTCCGCCTTGCATCCACCCCACCTCGACCCCGCTCGCGACGAGCGGGACTAAGGAGACACGTCCTGATGAAGGCCGCCTACGCGAAGTCGTTCGACACCGAGAACCCGCTGGCCGGGCTGGAGGTCGGCGAGCGACCCGAACCGACGGTCCCCGACGGCTGGACGGTCGTGCAGGTCAAGGCCACGACGCTGAACCACCACGACCTGTTCACCCTCAAGGGCGTCGGGATCACCGAGGACAAGCTGCCGATGATCCTCGGCTGCGACGCCGCGGGCATCGACCTCGCCACCGGCGACGAGGTCGTCGTGCACAGCGTCATCACGTCGCCCGGCTGGGTCGGCGACGAGACGATGGACCCGAAGCGGTCGCTGCTGTCCGAGCGGTACCAGGGCACGCTCGCCGAGCAGGTCGCCGTGCCGAACACCAACATCATCCCGAAGCCGGCCGACCTGTCGTTCGCGGAGGCGGCGTGCCTGCCCACCGCGTGGCTGACGGCCTACCGGATGTTGTTCGTGCGCGGCCAGGCCCGGCCCGGCCAGACGGTACTGGTGCAGGGTGCAACAGGCGGGGTGGCGTCGGCCGCGATCGTGCTGGCACGCGCGGCGGGGTTGCGGGTGTGGGCCACCGCCCGCACCCCGGAGAAGCAGGCGACCGGCAAGACCCTCGGTGCGCACGAGACGTTCGCGTCCGGCGCGCGGCTGCCGGAGCGGGTCGACCTCGTCATCGAGACCGTCGGCAAGGCCACCTGGTCGCACAGCGTGAAGGCCCTGCGTCCGGGCGGCCGGATCGTCATCTCGGGCGCGACGTCGGGCTACGACCCCGGGGCCGAACTCAACCGGGTGTTCTTCCTGCAGCTCGAGGTCGTCGGCTCGACGATGGGCACGCGGGCCGAACTGCACGACCTCATCCGGTTCCTCGACACCACCGGCGTCCGCCCGGTCATCGACCGCTCGTTCCCGCTCGACAACGCCGCCGACGCCCTCCGGCTCATGGAGTCCGGCGGCCAGGTCGGCAAGATCGTCCTCGAGCCCTGACGACCACGCGATCCTGCGAGATAAGGGGGGGGGCAGGCCGCCCCAGAAGGCCGGG
>CAXUNA010000091.1:5965-6307 GCA_964252095.1 uncultured Jatrophihabitans sp.
ACTGGGGGGGGCCCCCCCCCCCCCTCGCTCGCAGGATCGCTCAGTGGACGGCGCCCCAGTGGGCGTCGAGAGCGGCGACGTCGGGCTCGGTGAGTCGGTGGCCCGACGCGTAGACGTGGCGCCAGTCGAACGACGTCGTCACGTGTTCGAGCACGTCGACCGGGGTCGCGTCGGCCGGGCCGACGCCGTCGGTCCACGTCACCCGCACGTGGAAGGCCATCCGACCGGTGCCGTCCCACTCGTCGTCCGGGTGCACGCCGTCCTCGACCACCTCGCCGCGGCCGACCAGGCCGCGGCCGTGCGCACCCTGCCCCAGCAGGAACACCCGCTCGCCACCGGTGA
>CAXUNA010000091.1:6317-10082 GCA_964252095.1 uncultured Jatrophihabitans sp.
CCCCCCCCGGGGGGGGGGGCCCCCCCCCGCCCCCCCCCCCCCCCCGGCCCCCCCCGGCCGGGGCCCGTGCGCACCCTGCCGCAGCAGGAACACCCGCTCGCCACGGGTGACCCCGTGGCGCGTGCTGCCCATCCGCCACGCGGTCTCGACCCTTCCGCCGGACCACATCCGCTCGACCCAGCGTGACCACCGGGCGTCGTCGAGCTGCGACCGCGCCGGGTTCCAGGTGAGGACGTAACCGGTCACCGGGGCAGGCGGCGCAGCAGGTCGTCGAGGGTGGCCTCGGCCTCGATGGGCGTGGCCGTCGAACTGGCGGTGCGGAACCGCATCGGCGCGCGGACCACCACGAGGTCGCCGTGCCGGGCCGACCGCACCGGACGGCAGAGCCGGTCGAAGGCGACGGCGTCGAGGTCGCCGGCGGTGGTCCACGCGACCGCGGCCGGTGTGGTGGACAGCGAGTCGTCGACCGTCGGGTCCCGGTGGCCGACCAGCGCGACCGGTCGCCCGCTGCCGACCCGACCGTGCAGCGTCATGACGATCTGCGACCGCAGGTCGTCCGCCAACCCCAGCGGGTCGCCGTGGGAGAAGGTGAGACCACGGCGGGTGGCGAGCGCCTGCCACCCGTCCTGGCGTCGGGCACGCGTGCGCAGTCCGAGGACCACGCCCAGGGCGAGGCCGAGCACGACGATCAGGAACACAACGCCGAGGAAGACGACCGGGACGGCCCCCACCCGCGCGGACCTACTTCTTGGCGGGTTCGTCGCCGGTGGAGAGGGCGGCGATGAAGGCCTCCTGCGGGACCTCGACCCGGCCGACCATCTTCATCCGCTTCTTGCCCTCCTTCTGCTTCTCCAGCAGCTTGCGCTTGCGGGTGATGTCACCGCCGTAGCACTTGGCGAGGACGTCCTTGCGGATCGCGCTGATGTTCTCCCGGGCGATGACGCGGGCACCGATCGCGGCCTGGATCGGGACCTCGAACTGCTGGCGCGGGATGAGCTTGCGCAGCTTGGTCGTCATCATCGTCCCGTAGGCGTAGGCCTTGTCCTTGTGGGCGATCGCGCTGAACGCGTCGACGGTCTCGCCCTGCAGCAGGATGTCGACCTTGACCAGGTCGGCGGTCTGCTCACCCGCCTCCGCGTAGTCGAGGCTGGCGTACCCGCGGGTGCGCGACTTCAGCTGGTCGAAGAAGTCGAAGATGATCTCGCCGAGCGGGATCGTGTAGCGCAGTTCGACGCGGGTCTCGGACAGGTAGTCCATGCCGCCGAGCTGCCCGCGGCGGGTCTGGCACAGCTCCATGATCGCGCCGATGTACTCGCTCGGCGCGATGATCGTCGCCTTGACCACCGGCTCGTAGACCCGCTCGATCTTGTACTTGGTCGGCCAGTCGCTGGGGTTGGTGACGACGACCTCGGAGCCACCCTCCAGCTCCACCCGGTACACGACGTTCGGCGCGGTCGAGATCAGGTCCAGGTTGAACTCGCGCTCGAGCCGGTCGCGCGTGATCTCCATGTGCAGCAGCCCGAGGAAGCCGCACCGGAACCCGAACCCGAGCGCGGCCGACGTCTCCGGCTCGTAGTCGAGGGCGGCGTCGTTGAGCTGGAGTTTGTCCAGCGCCTCGCGCAGGTTCGGGTACTCGGAGCCGTCGAGCGGATAGAGCCCGGAGTAGACCATCGGGTTCGGGTCGCGGTAGCCCCCGAGTGCGTCCTTCGCGGGGCGCTGCGCGCCGGTGACGGTGTCGCCGACGCGGGACTGCCGCACGTCCTTCACGCCGGTGATGAGGTAACCGACCTCGCCGATGCCCAGCCCGGCCGTCGGGGTCGGCTCCGGCGAGATGACGCCGACCTCGAGCAGTTCGTGGGTGGCGCCGGTCGACATCATCTTGATCCGCTCGCGCGGTTCGATGCGGCCGTCGATGACCCGGATGTACGTCACGACGCCGCGGTAGACGTCGTACTCGGAGTCGAAGATCATCGCGCGGGTCGGGGCGTCGCTGTCGCCGCTGGGCGCCGGGACCTCGCGGACGATCCGGTCGAGGACGGCGTCGACACCCTCGCCGGTCTTGGCGCTGATGCGCAGCACGTCGTCGGGTTCGCACCCGATGATGTGGGCGAGCTCGGCAGCGTAGCGGTCGGGGTCGGCCGCCGGCAGGTCGATCTTGTTCAGCACCGGGATGATCGCGAGGTCGTTGCCGAGCGCGAGGTAGAGGTTGGCCAGCGTCTGCGCCTCGATGCCCTGGGCCGCGTCGACCAGCAGGATCGCGCCTTCGCAGGCGGCGAGCGAGCGCGAGACCTCGTAGGTGAAGTCGACGTGCCCGGGGGTGTCGATCATGTGCAGCGTGTAGTGGGTGTCCTCGAACTCCCACGGCAGCCGGACGTTCTGGGCCTTGATGGTGATGCCGCGCTCGCGCTCGATGTCCATCCGGTCGAGGTACTGCGCGCGCATCTGCCGCGGGTCGACGACGCCGGTCAGCTGCAGCATTCGGTCGGCCAACGTCGACTTGCCGTGGTCGATGTGGGCGATGATGCAGAAGTTGCGGATGCGGGCCGGGTCGAGGACGGCATCGTCGGGTCGGGCGATGCGCGGGCTGGGAGCTGTCACGGCCTTCTCTCGGGCGTCCTCGCGGGTAGCGGACTCGGGGGTGGTGGCTGTCCTGACGCGCGGCGACGACGCCCCGCGGATGGCCTCCATGGTGGCACGTCCCCCGGTGCCGGGTCGGCGCGTGCGGCCGTGGCGGCATCGGGCGGCGTCGGCGGCGTCGGGCGGCGTCGGGACGAGGTCGCGGGACCTGGCAGAGTGAGGGCATGGCGGAAATCGACTCCCGAGCAGTGACCGAGGTCCGGATCCCGGCGTCCGCACTCACGACCGGCGACCTCGTCAACACCTCGCCCGGCGGCGACGACGACTGGCAGGCAGTGGTCGGCGTCTACATCAAGGCGGCCGACGCCCCCTCGCAGCGCAACGACATCCGCGAGCTGCTCACCACGCTCGGCGGCCGGTACGTGCTCGTCGAGCTCACCGACATCGCCCCGGTCGACGCGAACGTCTACTTCGACGACGACGGCGCGGCGATGCTCTACGCCTCCGACGACGGTGCCGACAGCCCGGTCGGCCAGGCGGTCAGCACCGAGGACGGCGTCCGCACCTACCTGTACACGAAGTTCGAGCTGGTCAACGTCCGCGTGGGCTGAGCCCCCACCGCCCGAGCAGGACGGGCGTCCGCGATGCTCTGGTAACCTCGCAGGGTTGCCCGCGACCGGCGGGTCGACGGCGTGCGCCCTCACCGGTGTCGCCGTCCGCAGCCGGACCGGGCTCGCGAGACCAGAGGTACACCCGACAGGTCGCGGTCACCCGCGACACCGACCAGCGATCGACGAGGCATCTTCTCCGTGGCGAACATCAAGTCCCAGATCAAGCGCATCAAGACAAACGAGAAGGCACGGCTGCGCAACAAGAGCGTCAAGTCGTCGCTGAAGACGGCCGTCCGCCGCTTCCGCATCGCCGCCGACGGTGGCGACAAGGACGCCGCGCTGGCGCAGCTCAAGGTCGCCTCGCGTGCGCTCGACAAGGCGGCGAGTGCCGGCGTCATCCACAAGAACCAGGCCGCGAACCGCAAGTCGGCGCTGGCCGCGCACGCCAACAAGCTCTGACCCGTCGCGTTCCGGCCGCTGTCGCGGCCGGGGCGCACGCAGGAGCCGCACCCGCCGTGCGGCTCGCACGGGAGGCCGGGAGTCACGTCACGTGACCCCGGCCTTTCTGCTGCCCGCC
>CAXUNA010000092.1:0-864 GCA_964252095.1 uncultured Jatrophihabitans sp.
GTACCGCCTCGGCGAGCTCCTCGGGTCCCGGTCGGGTCACGACGCGTGCCGGCGACGGCGCCGTCCAGGTTCCGGTCACCGCTCCGGTGACGGCCTGCGGCAACGCCGTCGGCGTGCTCGGCCGTGGCACCGCCTCCTGCGGAACGGGTGCCACCAGCGGCACCGGCACCGCGAGCGGCGCGGGCAGCACGTCGACCGGTTCCGGCACAGCTCCCGTCGCGCAGGTCCCGGTCACCGCTCCGGTCACGGTGTGCGGCAACACGATCGGCTCGGCCGACGCGACCTGCACGCCCGCTCCGGTGAGCACGACCGCCGGCAGTTCCGGCTCGGGCCCGTCGAACGGCCACGGCGTGACTCCGGTCGCGCAGGTTCCGGTGACCGCGCCGGTCACGGTCTGCGGCAACAGCGTCGGCAACGGTCGCGCTGCGTGCACGTCGTCCCCGGTGAGCACCACCACCGGCGGCACGACGTCCGGTGGCGGCCTCGTCGGCGTCCCGGTCACGGCCCCGGTCACCGCCTGCGGCAACGCGGTCGGTTCCGGCAGCGCGACCTGCACCACCACGCCGGTCGACACCACGACCGGCGGCAGCAGCACGGGGGGCGGTCTCGTCGACGTCCCCGTGACCACCCCGGTCACCGTCTGCGGCAACGCGGTCGGATCCGGGAGTGCGAGCTGCACGACTGATCCCGTCACGACCACCACCCCCGGGGGCGGAGCGGTGACCATCCCGGTCACCGTGCCCGTCCGGGTCTGCGGGAACAGCCTCGGCCTGCTCGGCACCGCCACCGGCGGCTGCGGGGTCGCAGGGACGACACCGGTGGATCCCACCGACCCGGTCGACCCGACGAACCCCACCGACCCGA
>CAXUNA010000092.1:964-10053 GCA_964252095.1 uncultured Jatrophihabitans sp.
CGACGCCGACGGACCCGACGACGCCGACGGACCCGACGACGCCGACGGACCCGACGACGCCGACGGACCCGACCGACCCGACGACCCCCACGGGGCCGACGACCCCGACGGACCCCGGTACGCCGACGAACCCGGGCACCCCGGTCACGCCGGGCACCCCGGGCACGTCGACCACCGTCGTCCCGGTCGGGCTGGTGCCGTTCAGCGCACCGCACACGGTGGTGCCGCAGCAGTTGGCGTCGACCGGAGCGGTCGTCGGCTGGCAGCTGATGACAGGGCTCGCCCTGGTGCTGCTCGGTCTGCTCACCCTGCTGCTGGGACGCCGCCGCCGCGACGGTGACGCCCTGGTCTGAGTCCCACCCGCTCCACCGATCGGGTCGTCGGCCGCCCCCGGGCCGACGGCCCGATCAGAGCGCTGCCCGCGCGGATGCGGTCAGGTCACCACACCCGCGCCCGGGTCGACGTACTCGCCGCGGGCCAGCACCTCGGCGATCACCGCGAACGCCCGGTCGACGTCGTCGAGGGAGACGTACAGCGGGGTGAAACCCAGCCGCAGCAGGTCCGGAGCGCGGAAGTCGCCGATGACCCCGCGCTCGATCAGCGTCGCGCAGACCGCCCGCGCCTCGGGCACCCGCAGGGCGAGCTGCGAGCCGCGACGCGCGTGCTCCCGTGGCGTCACCACCTCGACGCCGAACCCGCGCAGGTGCTCGTCGGCGAGGTCGATCGCGCGGTCGGTGAGCGCGAGCGACGCCGCGCGCAGCTCGTCGAGGTCGAGGTCGTCGAACGCGGTGAGAGCGGCGGCGAGAGCGGTCATCGACAGCAGGGGCGGCGTGCCGAGCCGGGCCCGCCCGACACCCGGCGCGGGCGCGAACGTCGGAGCGAGGGTGAACGGGTCGGCCGCCCCCTGCCACCCGACCAGCGGGTGGTCGGCCACGGCCTGGTGCCGCGCGGCGACGTAGATCCACGCCGGCGCGCCCGGGCCACCGTTGAGGTACTTGTAGCTGCAGCCGACCGCGGCGTCGGTCCCGAGCGCGTCGAGCTCGACGGGCAGGGCACCCGCGGCGTGCGCGAGGTCCCACACCATCAACGCGCCGGCGGCGTGGACGGCCGCGGTGATGCCCGCGACGTCGTGCAGCTCGCCGGTGCGGTAGTCGACCACCGACAGCGAGACGACGGCGATCTCGTCGCCCCGCGCGCCCAGCAGGGCCGGCACCTCCGCGGGTTGCAGCCGGACCGTTTCACGCTGCAACGGTCCGTCCGAGAGCAGGCGGGCCAGGGAGTCGGCGACGTACTGGTCCGTGGGGAAGTTCGCGCCGTCCGTGACGATCACACCGCGGTCGGGACGCAGCCGGGCCATCGCGCCGACCGCCTGCACGAGCTGGATCGTTGTCGAGTCGCCGCACAGCACCTGCCCCGGCGCGGCGCCGACGAGCGCGCCGATCCGGTCACCGACGGCCGTCGGCAGCTCCCACCAACCCTCGTTCCACGACCGGATCAGCCGGTCGCCCCACTGGCGTCGGACGATGTCCTCGACCGCGGCCGGCACGGCCTTCGGCAGCGCACCGAGGGAGTTGCCGTCGAGGTAGACGACGTCCCCGGGCAGGTCGAACAGGTGGCGCCGCGATCCGGCGGTGAAGGCCATGGCGTGAATGTATGGCCCGCCCCGCTCAGATCCTCGACCGCACCGCCCAGAGCTCGGCGAACACGGGGGAGTCGACGGCCCGCTTGAGCCACTTCAGCCCGGACGACCCCGCGGTGCCCGGGCGCTCGCCGAGGATGCGTCGGACCGCCTGGTAGTGCACGAACCGCCAGCGGGAGTGACGGTCGGACACGGCCGCCAGCACCTCGGCGAGCTCGGTGAGCTCCGGGTCGGCGTAGGCCGCGAGCCAGGCCTCGACGACGTCGTCCTCACCGGTGCGGTCCCGCACCACGCCGGTGGCGACGTCGAACAGGCTGGGCGCGTCGAACGCGGCCTGCAACTGCGCCGCGACGGCGGGCATGCCGCGGTTCGGACGGATGAGGTTCGCATCCCGCACGCCGACGAGGAACTCGAGCATCCGGTACCCGTACGACTGGAATCCCGAGGCCTGACCGAGGTTCTCGCGGAAACGGGCGTACTCCACGGGCGACATCGGGTCGAGCATCTGCCACGCCGCGATGAGCGAGTCCTGGTTCGCGACGCTCCGTCGCAGGGCGCGCGCGGCCGTCGGGACGTCTCCGTTGCCGAGTGCCGCGATCGCGAGACGCCACTCGTGCTCGATCAGCACGAAGTGCAGTTCCATGATCTGCGTGACCACCACGAAGGTGACCTCGAGCGGCTCGTCGGTCTCCGGGTGGATCGACGCGCGCAGGACGTCGACCTCGGTGTAGGCGACGTAGGGCGTGCGGCCGTCCGCGACGGCGTGGTCGAGGTCCGGGCTCTCGGGCGGGGCGGTGTCGGTCACCGGCTCATCCTCCCGTGTCGGACCGGGTCGGCCGCAGCGCCCGGATTGACCGGTATGCCCGGTTGCGGGAGACTCCTCACCGTGAATCCCCCGAGGACCCGTCGTGCGATCGGCGCTGCCGTCGTGACCGTCGTGCTCGCCACCGGCGCCGCGGTCGGGCTCGCCACCGCACCGGCCGCCTCGGCCGCGGGCAGCGTGGTCGGTCTCGACGTCTCCGGCTACCAGCCGAACGTGAACTGGTCGACGGCGGCGGCGGACGGCGCGCAGTTCGCCTACGTCAAGGCCACCGAGGGCACGACGTACACCAACCCGTCCTTCTCCGCGCAGTACGACGGTTCCTACTCCGCGGGCCTCATCCGCGGGGCCTACCACTTCGCCCACCCGGACTCCTCGGGCGGCGCCACCCAGGCCGACTACTTCGTCGCGCACGGCGGCGGGTGGAGCGGCGACGGCAGGACCCTGCCGCCCGCGCTCGACATCGAGTACAACCCCAGCGGCGCCACGTGTTACGGCCTGTCCGCGGCCTCGATGGTCAGCTGGATCCGGGCGTTCAGCGACGAGGTGCACGCGAGGACCGGCAAGTACCCGATGATCTACACGACGTTCGACTGGTGGAGCAGCTGCACCGGCAACTCCTCGGCGTTCGCCGCGACCAACCCGTTCTGGATCGCGAAGTACTCCTCGACCGCCCCGACCTCGCTGCCCGCCGGCACCGGCTACTGGACGATGTGGCAGAACGCCGACTCCGGCACCTTCCCCGGCGACCAGGACGTCTTCAACGGCACCTACGCCCAGCTCCAGACCCTCGCCACCAACGCCGACTGAATCGGGCACCCCAACCCATCCCTGTTGAGTGGTGCGCAAACAACTGAGTGGCGCACTGAATCGGGACAAATCCCGCGCCACTCAGCCGGAAATGCACCACTCAACGGGTCGGGGCGCACGGGTGTTCGACGAAAAGTGCCCTGTGGACAACCGTCATCCACAGGGCGTCCGGTCGCGCATGCTGCAGCGATGTCCGTCTCCACCGGCACCAGCGACTCCGGCGGCCTCGACCATGCGGTCGTCGAGGCGCTGCTCGACCTGCCGTCCGACGCCGTCGTCAGTGACCTGACCGCGGCGAGCCGACACGGGTTGTGGCTGCCGCCCGGCACCCGTGTCACGCAGGTCGAGGCAAGCGTGCCGTGCGTCGCCCGGCGCCCCCGGTCGCGCCCTCACACCCGGGTGGCGACGGTGCGGCACCGGAGGCGCGACCTGCGGTCCGACGAGATCGTCGTCCTGGGAGGTGTCCCGACCACGTCGATCGCCCGTACCTGGCTCGACCTCGCCGAGCGATTCGCCCTGCGTGACCTCGTCGCGGCCGGGGACTGCGCGCTGCGGTCCGGCACGACTCGTGAGGAGCTGCAGGAGTTGATCCTGCGTGCTGGTCATCGCCGTGGTGTGGTGCGCGCGCGGCAGGCGCTGCTCCTGCTGGACGAACGGTCGCGCTCGCACCCCGAGAGCTGCGCGCGCGTCGAGCTCGTCATGGCCGGCCTGCCCACACCGGACGTCAACGTCGCCGTGACCGTCGGCGGTGAGTGGATCGGCGAGCCTGACCTGAGCTGGAAGGACGCCCGGCTCGGGGTCGAGTACCAGGGCGCGCACCACGGAGACGTGCAGCAGATGCAGAGCGACATCACGCGAGGACTCGATTTCACCGAGCGCGGATGGCTGCTCATCCCCGCGGGTCCGCGCGAGATCTACCGGTTCCCAGAACGGTTTACCGTGCTGGTGCGCCACGAGTACACCCGCCGCCGGCGCAACGGTTGAGCCGCCCCGCCATCTTGAGTGGTGCGGAATCGGCTGAGTGGCGCACTGAATCGGGACAAATCCTGCGCCACTCAGTCGAAAACGCACCACTCAACGGTGGTGGGGGGCCGGGCGGGGCAGTCGGAGCGGGCCGGGTCAGCCGGCGAGCTCGAGCCAGGACTCCTCGGCGGCTTCCTTGCGGGCGACGACGTCACGGAGCTCGGCGTCGAGCTCGGCGATCTTCTCGAAGTCGGTCGCGTGCTCGGCCATCGCCTGGTGCAGCTTGGCCTCCTCGGCGTCGAGTTTGGAGATGGCCCGCTCGAGCCGCTGCAGTTCCTTGCGGGTCTCGCGTGATTCCGAGCGGGCGGCGGCCGCGGCACTCGAGGCGGTCGCGGCGACCGGCGTGGGACCGACCGCTGCGTCCTGCAACGCTGCGGCGCGACGCCGCAGGTACTCCTCGACGCCACCCGGCAGAGCGGCGAGCGAGCCGTCGCCGAGCAGCGCGATCGTCGACGTGCAGACCCGCTCGAGCAGGTAGCGGTCGTGGGAGACGACCACGACCGTGCCGGCGAACCCGTCGAGCAGGTCCTCGAGGGCGGCGAGGGTGTCGGTGTCGAGGTCGTTGGTCGGTTCGTCGAGCAGCAGCACGTTCGGCTCGGCGAGCAGCACCCGCAACAGTTGCAGCCGACGACGTTCGCCACCGGAGAGGTCGGAGACCGGCGTCCAGTGCTGCGACGGGTCGAACCCGAACCGCTCGGCGAGCTGGGCGGCCGTCTGCTCGACGCCACCCACCACCGCGCGGTCGGCGATCTCCCTGACCGCCTCGAGGATGCGCAGCGAACCCGGCAGCTCGCCGACGTCCTGCGACAGGTACCCGACGGCCACGGTCTGCCCCACGCGCACGACACCGGACGACGGTGCAACGGTCCCGACCAGCAGACGCAGCAGGTGCGTCTTGCCCGAACCGTTCACACCGACGATGCCGACCCGCTCGCCCGGACCGACGCGCCAGGTGACGTGGTCGAGCAGCAGCTTCGGGCCTGCGCGCAGCACGACGTCCTCGACGTCGTACACGGCCTTGCCCAACCGTCGGCGGGCGATCGTCAGCAGTTCGACGTCGCGGCGGACCTCCGGCACGTCGGCGATCAGCGCCTCGGCCGCCGCGATCCGGAACTGCGGCTTCGAGGTCCGCGCGGGCGGCCCGCGGCGCAGCCATGCCAGCTCCTTGCGCATGAGGTTCTGCCGCCGCGACTCGCGGGCGTCGGCCTCCCGCGACCGCTCGGCGCGGGCGAGCACGTACGCCGCGTACCCGCCGTCATGGGGGAGCACGTCGCCGTCGACGACCTCCCAGGTGCGGGTGACGACGGCGTCGAGGAACCACCGGTCGTGGGTGACGACCAGCAGTGCCTCGCGCCGCGCCGCCAGGTGCTGCGCCAGCCAGGCGATGCCCTCGACGTCGAGGTGGTTGGTCGGCTCGTCGAGCACGAGGACGTCGGTCGGCTGCACCAGCGCCCGGGCGAGGTCGACGCGTCGGCGCTCGCCGCCGGACATGGTGTCGATCGGGGTGTCGAGGTCGATCGTGCTGGCCGTCGAGGTCACGCCGAGGCCGTAGAGGATGTCGCGGATGGCGGAGTCACCCGCCCACTCGTGCACGGCGGCGTCGCCGACGACCTCGGTGCGGACGGTCGCACCGGCGGCCGACCCACCCCGCTGGGAAACGGTCTGCACCCGCAGCCCCGACGTCCGCGACACCCGCCCGGAGTCGGGCGGCAACTCACCGGTGACGATCTTCAGCAGCGTCGACTTGCCGCCGCCGTTGCGGCCGACCACGCCGATCCGTTCGCCCGCGCCGAGCCCGAGCGAGACGTCGTCGAGGACGGCGCGGGTGCCGAACGAGATGGACACCCGTTCGAGGTTGACGAGGTTGCGGTTGGCCGACGCCATCACGACACCTGCGCCGCGCCGGCGACCGGCCCGCTCGTGACGACCGCGAGCGGGAACGCCGCGGCGAGCTCGTGCGCCGCGTCCTCGGACGCCGCGAGGAACACGCAGGTCGGGCCCGAGCCGCTCACGAGCCCGGCGAGGGCGCCGTGGGCCGCGCCGGTCGCGAGCACCGGGCGCAACGACGGCATGAGCGACAACGCGGCCTCCTGGAGATCGTTGCAGAGTGCATCAGCAAGTTGGGTGGCCGAGCCGGCCTCGCACGCGGCGACCACCGCGGCCACGGCGTCGGGTCCCGGTTCTCCAGCCTCGGGCCGCAACCGGTCGTACTCGGCGTACACCGCCGGGGTGGACAGCCCGGCGCCCGCCGACGGCACGACCACCCAGTCGAAACGACCGTGGCCGAACACCGTGCGCAGGGTGTCACCCCGCCCGGTGCCGATCGCCGTCCCGCCCCGTAGGGAGAACGGCACGTCGCTGCCGAGGCCCGCGGCGATGCGGTCGAGCTCCCGGGCCGGGGTGCGGAGGTCCCAGAGGGCGTCGCAGGCGACGAGTGCGGCGGCGGCGTCGGCCGATCCGCCCGCCATGCCGCCCGCCACGGGGATCGCCTTGTCGATCGTCAGCGCGACGTCGGCCGCGATCCCGGCGTGTGAGGCGAGCGCGACCGCGGCACGCCAGGCGAGGTTCGAGTCGTCCGTCGGCACCGCCCCGGCGTCGGGGCCGGTGACCGTCAGCGAGACGCCCGATGCCGGCGCGGCGGTGACGTAGTCGTCGATCCCGACGGCGTGGAAGACAGTGGCGAGATGGTGGTAGCCGTCGGGGCGTCGCGGACCGACCCGCAGGGCGAGGTTCACCTTCGCCGGGACCCGTACCCGCACCGCCGCCCGCGTCAGCGGCCCACTCGTCACGTGACCCGAGCGTAGTGACGCCGCCGGCCACGGCCACCGTCCGCTCCGCACCGGGGACCTTGTACGCTGGCGGGGTTGCCCCGGCGAGGGACCACGCAGCCAGCCCGTTCCCGAGAGCTGGCGGACGTCCGTGATCGACGGCGCTGTGCATCGTGCACCGCTGCCCGTCGCGCGCGGTCGACCTCCACGTGGTCCCCGTCCCGGCAGCCGCCCGCAACGCCACCGCCGCTGGAACCGCAGCCCGAAACGATGGAGCAAATCGCCGTGCCCGAGATCCGCTTGACCGTCGAGACCCGTACCGAGTTCGGCAAGGGCGGTGCCCGTCGCACCCGCCGCGCCGGCAAGATCCCCGCCGTCATCTACGGCCACGGCGGCGAGACCCGCCACATCGCCCTGCCGGGCCACGACTTCCAGAACGCCATCCGCAAGAACGGCGCCAACGCACTGCTGACGCTGTCCCTCGAGGGCACCGACGAGCTCGCCATCGCCAAGGCGATCCAGCGTCACCCGATCAAGCCGCAGATCGAGCACGTCGACCTGCTCGCGGTCCGCCGTGGCGAGAAGGTCACCGTCGAGGTCCCGCTGAACATCACCGGTGAGGCCGTTGCCGGTGGGCTCGTCAACCAGGAGTTCACCACCGTCGGCATCGAGGCCGAGGCCACGAACATCCCGTCGGAGATCGAGCTGTCGATCGAGGGCAAGGAGATCGGCACGCAGATCACCGCGGGCGACCTCGAGCTCCCCGAGGGCTCCACGCTCACCGGCGAGGCCGAGCAGGTGCTCGTCGTCATCGCGGCGGCGCCGACCGCCGAGGAGATCGACGCCGAGGTCGCCGAGGCGCAGGACGAGCTCGGCATCGTCGAAGATGCTCCCGAGACCGACGACGCCGAGGCCGGTGCCTCCGAGGGCGACGCCGCGTCGTCCGACGAGAGCTGATCCCCACCGCGAGCTGAGGACCCGTGGCCGACGATCGCTGGCTGGTCGTCGGCCTCGGCAACCCCGGCAAGGAGTACGCCGCCACCCGCCACAACGTCGGCGCGATGACGCTCGACCTGCTCGCCGGGCGGGTCGGCGGCCGGTGGAAGGCGCACAAGTCGCGCTGTGAAGTCGTCGAGGGCCGGCTGGCGGGGTTGCCCGCCGTCCTCGCCAAGCCGACGACCTACATGAACGAGTCCGGCGGGCCGGTCGCGAACGCCGCCAAGTTCTTCTCGGTCCCGCTCGAGCGGGTCGTCGTGGTGCACGACGAGCTCGACCTGCCCTTCGCCACCGTCCGCGTCAAGCAGGGCGGAGGCGACGGCGGGCACAACGGCCTGCGCTCGGTGACGTCGTCACTGCACGGCAAGGAGTACCTGCGGGTGCGGGTCGGCATCGGCCGCCCGCCCGGCCGGCAGGACCCCGCGGACTACGTGCTCAAGCCGTTCTCGGCCGCAGAGCGCAAGGAGCTCGACTGGCTGGTCGACCGGGCGGCCGACACCGTCGAGTCACTGCTCACCGATGGTGTGACGGTCACACAGAACCTGTTCCATACCTGATGTGACCGGTCAACGATCGTTGACCGGTGACGCGCGAACGGGTCCGCCTCGGCGAGCGCGTCGTGATCTCGCGCCTTTCCGCGCGCGACGTGGCTTCCCGCGAGACCACGACAACCGTCAGCCCGGTAACCGGTTCAGCACGACCGCCCACAGGTGGTGGGTGACGTAGGACCGGTACGGCGCCCAGGCGTCGGATTCGGTGAGGTCGACGCCCAGCTCGGCGGCGACGCGGCGGACGGCGAGATCGGTGGCGAGCAGGACGTCGGGGTCGCGGAAGACCCGCATCCGCACGTACCGCGCGGTCCACGGTCCGATGCCCGGGAGCGCCAGTAGCGCCGCGGTCTGCTCCTCGACGTCTACGTCGGCACCCGCCCGCAACGTCACCCGGCCGTCGACGGCGGCAGCGGCGAGACCGACCAGCGCGCGGCCGCGGGCACGGGGGAGCGGGCCTCGACCCCACGGTGCTGCCGCTCCCC
>CAXUNA010000093.1:0-5269 GCA_964252095.1 uncultured Jatrophihabitans sp.
CTACTGGCTGATGATCCCGCTCGTCCTCGTGTTCGGCCTCGCGGTCGGCGTCGTCAACGCCTCCACCGCGGCCATGCTGAAGTCACTGACCGGGATCGCGTCGCAGGGTCTCGTCGCCCTGGTGACGTGCTGGCAGCTGTACGTCCTCGTCGTGCTCGTCCTGGCTGCGATGTTCCTCAACCAGATCGCGTTCCAGGCGGGTCCGATCTCCGCGAGCCTGCCGATGATCTCCTCGGTCGATCCGCTGGCCAGCATGGTGATCGGCGTCGTGGTCTTCGACGAGACGATGCGTCACGGCCCGCTCGCGCTGGCGGCGCTGGCGACACTGTCCGGCACGCTGGTCACCGCGGTGGTGGTCCTCTGCCGCAGTGGGCCGCACCCGTCGCCCGCCGTCACGTGAGCGTCAGCCGGCGGCGGGCTCCGCAGGCGCACAACGGGGATTGGACAGCACCGTCACGGTGACGGCGCCGAAGCCGCGGGCGGTCTCGACCCGCCACCCCGACACGGCCGCGAGCTTCGTGCGGTCGGCGACCGGGGCCGCGTCCGGTGTCGCCGTGAACGGGTCGCCGACCAGCACCGCCCGGCACTGCGCACCCACCAGTTCACGCAACAGCGGTGGCGTGACCTCGGCGATCGCCAGGGGGTCGGCGCCCACACCGTGCGGCAGGGCGACGTCGTGCAGGTACGAGCTCGATGCGTACCGGTCGAAGCCGAGGCGCGCGGAGGAAGGCGCGAACAACACCGGGGTTCCGCGTGTCACCGCGCGGGAGGTGAACGCCGCGGCCCCCCGGTAGTCCTCGTACTTCCACGGCGCGGCGTCCTGCACGATCGAGGTCACGACGCACGCGACCAGCACACCGCCACCGACGACGCGGAGAGCCGGCCCGGTGCGCCCCCGTGCACCGCGCACCACGACCACGCCGAACGCCACGGCGACGAGCGGCAGCGAGACCAAGGCGTACCGGGCCACGAGAACGGGACGCACGGTGTCGAGCGCCGCGAGCAGGACCAGTGGTGCACCCGTCCACCAGGCCACGGCGACCACGTCCGGACCGCGACGGAGCAAGCCCGACCGTACGGCGAGCACGCCGAAGGTGACGAGCAGGGCGACGACGACGATCCCGCCCCCGACGTGCAGCGCGACGCGCAGGGTGTTCGCCGGGCTCGCGGGCGGGATCCAGCCGATCTCACTGCCCTGTCGTGCGGCGACGGCCAGCAGCGGCGCGACACCGGCGGTGGCGGCGAGCAGGACGGCAGTCGCCCGGCGGCGTCGCCCCGGACCCGCGACGAGCACGAACGCCGGCCACACCAGCACGGTGAACAGTTGCAGCCAGGCCGCCGTCACGAGCAGGACTGCCGTGAACGTTGCATGAGCCAACGGACGTCGAACGGTCGCTGGCCGCGTCCACACCGCCCAGGCCGACACCGCCGTGAGCGCCGCAACGGTGTACGGCCTGGCATCGACGGAGTAGAAGACGAACAGGGGCAGCACGGCCAGCAGGCCACCCGCGGCGAGAGCGGCGCTCGTCCCGCCCTGGCGACGGGCGACCGCGGCGACCACGACACACGTCGCGACGGCGGCGAGGGCGCTCGGCAGTCGCCACCACGTGTCCGTCGGTCGGATCCCGGCGGCGGTCAGCGCGTGTCCCCAGCCGTGCATGAGCAGGTAGTAGGTACCGAGCACGGCGTCGCTGTGGTGCAGGGTGCCGGCGATCGCGGCGACCGGCCGCTCGGCAACGGCCACCGTCACGGCCTCGTCCCACGACAGGGGTTGCCGGCGCAGGAGCGCCGACGTCGCGGTGAGTGCTGCGCCGAGCGCGACGGCGATCTCCGGAGGGACCCGGGCGAGGAAGCTCATCCGACCGGTGTCGTCGTCGTCGGCCGACGTCGATCGCCACGAGCGACGACCAGCCCGCGCACGCCGGGCGCCACGGTCGCGAGCAGGAGGGCGGCGACCCCCGCACCCCACGCGAGCCCCGCCAGGACGTCCCACCAGTAGTGCACTCCGAGCAGGACGCGAGAGTGCGCGATCGCGAGGGCGAGCACCATGGCCGCCGCAGCGATCCAGGGACGGGCGACGACCCGGGCGACCACGACGACCGTCACGGCCAGCGCTCCGGCGAACACCGCGTGGTTCGACGGGAAGGACCAGTTGCCCGCGGCCGGGCAGCTGGTCGACTCCGCCAGGGCGGGATGCACCTGGCACGGGCGCGGTTCGGCGACGGCGTGCTTCACGACCAGCCCGCCGGCGGCCGCGACCACCGCCGCGAACCCGCCCGCGACGGTCGTCAGCACCACGTGGGCACGCGTCGCCGCCGTGTGGTGCCCGACGACCGCCACGACCAGCAGGACCGCGAAGAGGACGAAGCCCCACGTGGTGAAGACCGCGATGCTCTGGCCGGCGAGGTGCTTCACGAGGGACATCTCGCCAGCGTGGTGGGAGAGCCGTGTAGTGGCGGTGTACCCGGACGGACCGGCGGGACCCTCTCAGCGGTGTCCCACGGGGTCGCGTCGCCCGCGCTGCTCCTCGGTGCGGTCGACACCGGTGAGCGACAGGAACACGACGACGCCGAGGATGACCACGAGGAACAGCAGGCTGGTCGCGAGCGTGCCGAGGCCGAGTCCGCCGTCGACCGGGTCCAGACCGAAGTAGTCGCCGAGGTTCGCGCCCAGGGGCCGGGTGAGGATGTACGCGAGCCAGAAGCAGAGCACCGGGCCGGCGCCGAGTCGCCAGGCCGCGACGACGGCGACGATCAGCCCGGCAGGCAGCAGCACGGCGGCGCCCGGTGTCCACCCGGTGAGGTCGAGCGTCCAGTCACCGGCAGCGGTGCCGAGCGCGAACGAGACGAGCACGGTCAGCCAGTACCAGGCCTCCCTCGTGCGGGTGATGATGCTGTGGATCGACAGCGTGCGTTCGCGGGCGTACCAGGCGCCGAAGACGCCGATGAGCACGACGGCGAACACGACCGTGCTCAGCCAGAGCGGAACGCCCCGGGCATCGGTGAGGTTGTCGGTGAGCAGCGTGCCGACGACGCTGATCAGCACCACCACCGTCCAGTACACGCCCGGCACATAGCGGGTGAGCCGGAACTGCGCGACGAGGGCGACGACGAGGGCGGCGCCGAACGCGACGGTCGTGCCGGTCAGTCCGAAGCCGAGCGTCGCGTTGACGTAGTCGGCGAGGCTCTCACCGACCGTGGTGCAGAGGATCTTGACGACCCAGAAGAAGACGGTGACCTCGGGGACCTTGTTCAGCAGCTCCCGGGACCTGGTTCCGGAGGGCGGTTCGACGCGCGATGCGGACATGGCACAGAGCGTCGCCGAGCGACGTGTGTCGGCCGTGTAGGACGAGAAGTTCCTGTCGGCCGTCTCAGCCGGCGGGGAGCGTGACGACGACCCGCGCCCCGGTGGCGCTGTTCGACGCGGCCGCCCGCCCACCGTGCGCCGTCGCCACGGCCGCGACGATCGCGAGGCCGAGGCCCGCGCCGCCCGACCCCGTCCGGTGCCGGTCGTCGTCGGCCCGCCGGAACCGCTCGAACGCGTGGGGGAGGAAGTCGGGGGCGAATCCCGGTCCGTCGTCGGTGACCGCGAGTTCGAGTGTTGCGTCAGGCAACAGTCGCACCGTCACCGTGACCTCGGAACGGGCCACGGAGAGGGCGTTGCCGAGCAGGTTGTCGATCACGCGGCGCAGCGATCCGGGCTCCCCGGCGAGCCGGGTGTCGTCGGTGAGGTCCGCCGCCAGCTCGATCCCGCGCTCGGTCGCGACGCCCCGGTGCGACCGGACGGACTGCTCGACGAGGTCGCCCAGGGAGACGCGGTGGACGTCGCGCCGGACGCGGTGATCGGCGTCGGCGAGCAGCAGCAGGTCCTCGGCGAGCGCGGACAACCGCTCGACCTCGTCGCGGGCGTGGGTGACGGCGTCCCGCAGGTACGGCGCGTCCCGGCCGTCGCGGTCGGCGAGCTCCAACTCGGTGCGCAGGACCGCGAGCGGCGTCCGCAGTTCGTGGCCGGCGTCGGCCACCAGGTGGCGCTGCCGTTCCGCCGCGGCGTCGAGATCGCCGAGCAGGCCGTTCAACGTGACGGCGAGGGCCTCGATGCGGTCGCCGCTGTCGGGCCGGTGGACCTGACCCCCGCGCACCGCACCGGCGGCGGCGTCCTGGCGCAGGGACGCGGCGTCCGCGCGGATGCGTTCGACCGGGCGCAGCACAGCGCCGGACAGGATCCACGCTCCGGCGGCGATGAGCAGCACCACCACCGGGACCACGACGAGGAAGGCGGTCTCGGCGTCCTGGGAGGCGTCCTCGACCTGGTCGAGGTCGGTGGCGACGAGCAGCACCCAGGTGCCGTCGGCCCGGGTGAAGGGCGTGAGCAGCACGCGGGCGCCGTGCTGCGTCGTCAGCACCACCCCACGCGCGGCCGAGGCGACCTCGGACCGGGTGGCGAGCGTGGTCCGGCCGCCGTCGACGACCCGGCCGAGCGACGTCGCCGCCGCGACGGTCTGCCGGACGGTGCCGTCCGGGCCGATGACCTGCAGGACCGTCGAGCGGGAGTTCGCGGAAACCGCGGTGAGCGTGGGGGTTCCCTGTTCGGCGGTGAGTTCGGTCGTGGTGTTCGACGCGATCGTGCGCAGCGCGTCGTCGGTGCTGTTCAGCAGCTAGTGCTTGAACAGCACCGCGAACACGATCGCGCCGGCCACGGCGAGCACCACCGCGGCGATCGTGGCCGCGGCGGTGACCCGGAACCGCAGGTTGCGGGACAGCCGGCGCGCCTTCGCCCACCAGCCCGGCCCACCGGTCATGCGGGGGGCACGAGCCGGTACCCCACGCCGCGCACCGTGACGATCGCCGCGGCGGCGTCGGCCTCGAGCAGCTTGCGGCGCACGTTGGCGACGTGCTGGTCGACCACGTTGCTCGCCGGCGCGCTCGCGAAATCCCAGACGTGGTCGAGGATCTGGTCGCGCCGGAGCACCTCGCCGACCCGGCGCGCGAACAACTCGACGATGCTGAACTCGCGGGCGGTCAGTTCCACCGCGCGGTTGCCGACCGTCACCTCGCGGGTGGCCGGGTCCACGTGCAGGTCACCGACCACGAGCTCGGTGGGACGCCGGGTGGTGCCGCGTCGTAGCAGCGCCCGAAGCCGGGCCGCGAGCTCACTGAACGCGAACGGTTTGGTGAGGTAGTCGTCGGCGCCGGCGTCCAGGCCCTCGCCCCCGTCCTCGCCCTCGGCGCCCGCGGTGAGCACCACCCCCCGGGACCACCTATCCCCCGCC
>CAXUNA010000093.1:5279-9237 GCA_964252095.1 uncultured Jatrophihabitans sp.
CGCCCGGGGTTTGGTGGGTTGGGGGGGGGCGGGGGGGGGGGGCCGGGCCCCCGGGCCGGCGCGGGGGGCGCGCGCGGTGAGCAGCAGCACCGGTGACCAGATCTCCGCCGCCCGCATCCGGCGACACACCTCGAGGCCGGACAGGTTCGGCAGCATGATGTCGAGGACTACCGCGTCGAACGCCGTCTCCTGCGCGTGCCAGAGCCCGTCGACGCCGTCGTGCGCCACGGTCACGGCGTAGCCCTCCTCCATCAGCCCCCGACGCAGCAGCGTCGCGAGCCGCGGTTCGTCCTCCACGATCAGGATGTGCACGGGTCCGCCTAGAGGATCGTCGTGTGGGTGGTGACGAGCACGAGAGCGACCACTCCCGCGATGATGCAGTACACGGCGTACGGCCGCAGGGTCCGACTCGCGAACCAGCGGTCGAGGAACCGGACCGACAGGTACGCACCGATCCCGGACAGCACGCTGCCGAACACCACCTGACCGCGGATGCCGTCACCGAGCGGTCCGAGCAGATCGGGGACCTTCAGGACGCCGGCCGCGAGGATGACCGGCGTCGCCAACAGGAACGAGAACCGCGCGGCCTGCTGGTTGCCCCAGCCGGCGACCACACCCGCCCCCATCGCGATGCCCGACCGGCTGATGCCGGGAGCCAGCGCGGCGATCTGGGCGGCGCCGACCGCGACGGCCGGACCGACCCTGCGCTGCGACAGCGCGGCGTCGACCTCGCCGTCAGGCAGGCTCGCCGGCCGCCGGCGCTGCAGTCGCTGCGAGCCTTCGAGCAGCACGCCGTTCAGGATGAGGAAGCAGGCGGTCAGGGTGGGCGTGGCGAGCACGGTGCGGAAGGTGTGCTCGAGCGCGATCCCCGCGACACCCACCGGGATGGTGGCGAGGATCAGCAGCCAGATCAGGCGTTCCTCGGGCAGTTGCACCCGGCGGTACCGCACCGAGGTCCAGAGACCGCGCAGCAACAGCGCCCAGTCACGGCGGAAGTAGACGATGAGCGCGATGGCCGTCGCCACGTGCAGGCCGACGATGAACGCGAGGTACGGCGACTCGGTGGCACGGACGTCGAGGTCGCGGGACCACGAGCCACCCACGATCGCCGGCACCAGGACGCTGTGGCCGAGGCTGCTCACGGGGAACAGCTCGCTCACGCCCTGCAGGGCGCCGATGACGCCGGATTCCAGCCAGCTCAGATGTGCCACACCGTCATGGTCATGGGCGCATCGTGGGCTTCCCGTGTAGCCGTTCGTCCGAGTCAAGCCGTCGGGAGGCGGCTCGGCGCGCCCTGCACCGTCACGACGACGGTTGCGCTCACGACCTGGGCGCAGAGCAGCCCGACCAGCACCACGAGCTGGAACCGCGCCGCGGCGAACGGCGAGGCCCCGCCGAGCAGCGCCCCGACGAAGGCACCCGGCAGGGTCACCAGTCCCACGGTGCGGGTCTGGTCGAGACCGGGTACGAGCGCCTCGGCGGCGGCCGCCCGGGCGACGTCGCGCACCGCCTCCCGCGGGGTGGCACCGAGCGAGAGCCACGCCTCGACCTCGTCCCGGCGGCGGACGAGGCCCTCCCGCAGGTGCCGGCCGGCGAGGGTGGCCGCGCTCATCGTGCCGCCGACCACGATGCCGGAGACCGCGACGAGCGTGCGCAGGTCGCGGTCCAGGGTGGGCAGCCCGACGATCACCGCGACGGTCACGGCCGACCCGGTGGTGCACCCGGCGGCCACCGCGCGCCACGCGTGTTCGGAACCGCGCAGTCGCCGGGCGGCCGTCACGATCGCGGTGGCGAGCATCACCGCGAGGACGAGGACGACGAAGCCGGGCGCGGCGAAGACACCCCGCAGAGCCAGCGCGACGACCGCGAGTTGGACCACCGCCCGCAGCGCCGCGGTGAGCTGGGCGAGCGAGACCCGCAGCCGGGCGCGGGAGCCCACGGCCACGGCGAGCCCCAGCAGCACGGCGAGCCCCACCGCCAGCCGGATCCAGGCGTCCACGCCAGCACTGTTGCATCCTGCGCCGGTGCCGTCGAACCGCTCGCGCCCACCGGGTGACGGCTACATCTGCGCTACACCGGAGGGTTCCTACGGTCAGCGACGTGTGTTCAGGTGGGAAGTCGCGGTCGACCGCCGTCCCGGGGCCGCGCCGCTGGACGATCGTGGCTCTGCACGCCCACCCGGACGACGAGTCACTGCTGACCGGCGGGACCCTGGTGGCGCTCGCCGCCGCCGGGCACCGGGTCGTGCTGGTCGTCGCGACCGACGGCGGGCGCGGGCTCACGGCGCCCGGCGGTGGTTCCGGTCTCGGCGGAGTGCGCTCGCTCGAGCTGGTCCGGGCGGCGTCCGCGCTCGGTGTCGCGCGGACGGTCCGGCTCGGCTACGCGGACTCCGGTGACGCCGGCGCCGCCCCCGACGGCTTCTGCCACGTCGACGTCACCGAGGTGGCGGACCGGGTGGCCGCGATCCTCCGCGAGGAGAGCGCAGATCTCCTGCTCGGCTACGACCACCGCGGTGGTTACGGCCATCCCGACCACCGACACGTGCACGCGGTCGCCGAGGCTGCGGCCGCGGCCGGCGGAGTTCGGTTGCTCCATGCAACGGTCGACCGCACCTGGTTGAACCGGGGAGTCCGGCTCGCCGCGCGGTGTCGGCTGCTCCCGGCCGGGGTGGAGCCCGACGCCGCGTCGCGCTGGTACTCCGACCGCGACGAGATCACCCACCGCGTCCGGGTGTGGCGCGTCGCCGGCGCGAAACACCGCGCCCTCCGGTGTCACGGATCGCAGGAGACGGGCGGTGGCGGTTCGGTCCGGACGGTCCGGTTGCTCGCACGACTGCCGCGGCCGGTGTTCGCGCTCGTCGCCGGCACCGAGTGGTACGTGGAACCGGGCGGCGCTCGGGGAGTGCGCCCGCTGTCCGACCCGTTGGTCGCGGCGCGTCGGCCGACGGCATGAGGATCGTCCACCTGACCGACACCTACGCCCCGACGGTGGGTGGCATCGAGCGCCAGGTGCAGCGTCTCGCGACCCTGCAGGCAGCGGCCGGCCACGAGGTGACGGTGGTCAGCGGGCGCCCCGCCGGGCCCACGGCGACGTGGGAGGACGGGGTCCTCGTGCGTCGCCCCGTCCGGCGCACGCTCCCGGGCCGTGCCCTGCCGCTGCACGTCGACGACATGGCCGCCGACGTGTTCCACGCCCATCTCTCGGTGGCGTCCCCGGGTGCCCTGCGCGCCGCGGCGCTGGTCCGTGCCGTCGGGCTGTCCCTCGCGGTGACGGTGCACTCGATGTGGCCGACGTTCGGTCCGCTGCCGCGCACCGCCATCCGGCTCGCGGGGCTCGACGACCCGCGGGTCGCGTGGTCGGCCGTGAGTGCTGTCGCGGCCGCCCGCGTGCAGCAGACGTTGTCGGGCGGGCTCCACGTCGACGTGGTGCCGAACGCCGTCGACACCGCGTGGTGGCACCACACCGGGCCCGTCGTGTCGTCCGCGGATGTGCGGGCCGTGGTCGTGGGTCGACTCGCGCGCCGCAAACGGGTCCTCCCGCTGCTGCGGGCGTTGGTGGACGACTGGCCCGCCGAGCTCACGGTGACGATCGTCGGGGACGGTCCGCAACGGTCGGCGATCACGAGACTGGTGAGCAACGCCGGGCTGACCGACCGCGTGCGCCTGCTCGGAGCGCGGCCGCCCGAGCAGGTGCGCCGACTGCTGCACGACCACGTCGACCTGTTCCTCGCGCCGTCCGCGCTGGAGTCGTTCGGTATCGCGGCGCTGGAGGCCCGCGCGGCAGGGGTGCCGGTGCTCGCCCGGCGCGGTACCGGTGTCGGCGACTTCGTACGCGACGGCGTCGACGGCTGGTTCGCCGACAGCGACGAGCACCTCGCCGCGGGTGTCGTCGCGTTGGTCCGCGCTCCGGGGCAGCGGGGGGGGCGCGCCCCGCCCCCCCCCCCCCCCCCCCCCCCCCC
>CAXUNA010000093.1:9362-10047 GCA_964252095.1 uncultured Jatrophihabitans sp.
TCTACGAGCGTGCCGCGGCGGCCGGGACGGAAGCGGTGGCGACCGTCGGCGCCGGCTGACCGGCAGGCCGGTCGGGGTCGAGCGTCGCCCGGCGGCCGAGGGTCGCGGCGATGCCGGCCAGGACGAAGAACAGCACCATGCACGAGGACATCGTCATGACCGTTTCACTGTGCAACACACCCGTCAACGGGGTGGTCAGGGAACCGGCCAGGAACGGCAGACCGCCGCCGAGTGCGGAGGCCGTGCCGGCCGCGCGCCGCCCGGCGTGCTGCACGATCGTGGAGTTCGACGGGTAGTAGGTGCCGAGCCCGGCCGTCATGATCGCGAGGCACCCCCAGACCACGGCCAGCGGCGGCCGGTGGTCGGTTGCGAACAGCGCGGCGAGGAACAGGGTGACGACGCCGGTGGTCTGCGTGACGATCGCGCACCGACGCAGCACGACCGCGCCGAACCGTCCGACCAGGACACGGAACAGGGCGCTCGACAGGACCATCGCCAACGCGTTGACGGCGAACACGACCGTGTAGCGGCCGGTGCTCACCCCGAGGCCGTCCTGCAGCACGAACGAGGAACCGCCGATGTAGACGAAGAATCCGGCCACGGTGAGGCACTGCACGACGACCGGGCTCGCGACGTGGCGGTCGGTGAGCAGGTCCGCGGTGCGGCGGCGCAGGTTGGCCAGCCC
>CAXUNA010000094.1:0-9965 GCA_964252095.1 uncultured Jatrophihabitans sp.
GCACCCGACCGCGCCGCCGTCCCGGTGGGCACGGACCACGGTCAGGGCCTCGGTCGGGTGCAGGACCACGCCGGATCCTCGGACGGTGCGACGGGGGCGGTCCCCGATCTGGCCTACCCCGAGGGCACGCTCGTGCTGCCGCCCGCCGACGAAGAGCTGGGCACGTTCGGCACCGACGGCGGACCGGTGGGTCCCGCGGCGGAGGGCAGCGGCCAGCCGCCCCAGATGCCCGGGAACCAGACCGACGGCCGCGGCGATCCGCGCGCCTGAGCCCGCCTGACGTGTCACTGCCACCCGTGTCGACGACGACGAGGACCCGCGTGTGAGCGGGTTCTCGCCGACCGCCGGCGTCGCCAACACCGGACGGCTGTTCGCGTTGTTCCTCGACGTCGTGCGGTTGACGTTCAAGCGGCCGTTCCAGATCCGCGAGTTCATCCAGCAGGCCTGGTTCATCGCGAGCGTCACAATCCTGCCGACCGCGCTGGTCGCGATCCCGTTCGGCGCGGTCATCGCGCTGCAGCTCGGCGGTCTGACCCGCCAGCTCGGCGCGCAGAGCTTCACCGGCGCGGCGAGCGTGCTCGCGATCCTGCGCGAGGCGAGCCCGATCGTCTGCGCGCTGCTCATCGCGGGCGCCGGCGGCTCGGCGATCTGTGCCGACATCGGCAGCCGCAAGATCCGCGACGAGATCGACGCCATGGAGGTGCTCGGCATCTCGGCCGTCCAGCGCCTGGTCGTGCCCCGCGTGCTCGCCTGCATGCTGGTCTCCACGCTGCTCAACGGCCTGGTCAGCGTGGTCGGTGTGGCGGGCGGGTACTTCTTCAACGTCATCCTGCAGGGCGGCACCCCCGGTGCGTACCTCGCGAGCTTCTCCGCGCTGGCGCAGCTGTCCGACCTCTGGACCGCCGAGATCAAGGCGCTGCTGTTCGGCCTCATCGCCGGAGTCGTCGCCAGCTACAAGGGTCTCAACGCGGACGGCGGCCCCAAGGGCGTCGGCGACGCCGTGAACCAGGCCGTCGTCATCACGTTCCTGCTGCTGTTCTTCGTCAACTTCGTCATCACGGCCGTGTACTTCCAGCTCGTGCCGCCGAAGGGCTCGTAGGGATGGCTGACTGATGGCCCTCTCCGACGTCCGCGTGCGCACGTTCGCCGCCGGCCGCAAGATCATCGACAAGCCGTTGTCGGTGCTCGACGACCTCGGCGACCAGATGTCGTTCTACATCCGGGCGGTCGCCTGGACTCCCCGCACGCTGCGCCGCTACAAGAAGGAAGTCCTGCGGCTGCTGTCCGAGGTCACGTTCGGCACCGGTGCCCTCGCCGTCATCGGCGGCACGGTCGGCGTCATCACGTTCCTCGCGTTCTTCACCGGCACCGAGGTCGGCCTGCAGGGTTACCAGGCCCTCGACCAGCTCGGCACCGGGGCGTTCACCGGCTTCCTGTCGGCGTACTTCAACACCCGCGAGATCGCTCCGCTGGTCGCGGGCCTCGCGCTGTCGGCGACGGTCGGGTGCGGGTTCACCGCCCAACTCGGCGCGATGCGCATCAGCGAGGAGATCGACGCCCTCGAGGTGATGGCGGTCCCGTCGCTGCCGTTCCTCGTCACCACGCGGATCATCGCCGGGTTCGTGGCGGTCATCCCGCTCTACGTCATCGGCCTGCTGAGCTCGTACTTCTCGACGCGGTTCGTCGCCACGGTCCAGTACGGCCAGTCGACGGGTACGTACGACCACTACTTCCGGCTGTTCCTGCCGCCGCAGGACGTCTTGTGGTCGTTCGGGAAGGTGCTCGTGTTCGCCGTCGTGATCATCCTGACGCACTGCTACTACGGCTACACCGCGAAGGGTGGCCCGGCCGGCGTGGGCGTGGCGGTGGGCCGCGCGGTCCGCACCTCGATCGTCACCGTGAACGTCCTGGACCTGTTCCTGTCGTTGGCGATCTGGGGCGCCAACACCAGCGTGCGGATCGCGGGGTAGCGCCGTGGCTGCGGAATCGGTGGGCCGGATCCTCAAGCGACGCACGCTGGGCGTGCTGCTGCTGGTCATCATCCTGGCGTTGCTCTCGCTGTCGATCGCCTTCTACAAGAAGGCGTTCACGCCGATCACCGAGGTCACGCTGCAGACCGACAGCGTCGGCAACCAGCTGCAGCCGCAGTCGGACGTCAAGCTGCGCGGCATCATCGTCGGCGAGGTGCGGTCGGTGAGCGCGCGGGAGAACGGCGCCGACATCCGGCTCGCGCTCAAGCCCGGCATGACCAAGCTGATCCCGGCCAACGTGTCGGCCCAGCTGCTGCCGAAGACCCTGTTCGGCGAGCGGTACGTCGCGCTGATCCTGCCGAGTGCGCCGCAGCGGTCGATCAAGGGCGGCGACGTCATCCCGCAGGACCGCTCGCAGTCGGCCATCGAGCTCGAGAAGGTCTTCAACGACGTCCTGCCGCTGCTGCAGGCGGTCAAGCCCGCGGAGCTCAACGCCACCCTCAACGCGCTCGCCACCGCCCTGCAGGGCCGCGGCAAGGAACTCGGCGACAACCTCGTCGCCCTCGACAGCTACCTCAAGGGCATCGAGCCGTCGGTGCCGCAACTGGTCGACGACCTCGTGGAGCTCGGCAACGTCTCGACGCTCTACAACCAGGTCGCGCCCGATCTGCTGTCGACGTTGTCGAACCTGCAGACCACCTCGCGCACCATCACCGACAAGGCCCAGCAGCTCGACGACCTGCTCGTCACGGGCACCTCCACCGCCGCGACCGTGCAGACGTTCCTCGACGCCAACGGCGACCGGCTCATCTCGGTGGCCGCGAGCTCGGCCACGGTGCTGAAGGTGCTGGCCCAGTACTCACCCGAATACCCCTGTCTCGCCGCGGGTCTCGCGAAGAGCGAGGTCAACCTCTCGCAGGCGTTCGGCGGCCAGACGTCGGGGCCGAAGGCGCTGAACATCACGCTCGAGGTGGTCAAGCCGCGCGGCAAGTACGTGCCGGCCGACATCCCGAAGTTCGGCAAGATCCCCGGTCCGGACTGCCAGGGCCTGCCGGACCCCACGAACCCGTTCCCGGCGAACGGGTACGGCGCCGGACGCGGTCTCGACGGCGCGGCCGCGGTCGGCGACGCGTCCAGCGGGGCGCTCCCGAGCGTCACCCGCACGGCGCAGTCCGTCGTGAACCCGGGTGGCGGGTCGCTCACTCCGGCGGAGCAGGCCTCCATCGCGACCTCGGGTTCGGCGTCGGAGACCCGTACGGTCAACGCGCTGATCGCGGGCGAGCTCGGGGTCGGCCCGGCGGACGTCCCGCCGATCGCGACGCTGTTGGCGGCGCCGATCCTGCGGGGGAGCGAGGTGAGTGGATCGTGAGCAACGCCAGGGGGATCCTGTCGCCGCTGATCAAGCTCATCGCGTTCGTCGTGGTCACGGTGCTGTTCACCTACACGCTCATCGCGACGATCAGCAACGCCGGCGGCGAGGACGCCACGACCTACAAGGCGCGGTTCACCGACGTCACCGGTCTGCTCGTCGGCGACGACGTGCGGGTGGCGGGTGTGCAGGTCGGCAAGATCGAGGGCATCAAGGTCGTCGACCACAATCAGGCCGAGCTCTCGTTCTCGGTGGTGTCGAGCCGCTCACTGCCGACCTCGGCCATCGCCGCGATCAAGTACCGCAACCTGGTCGGCCAGCGGTACCTCGACATCTCGCAGGGTGCGGGCTCGCCCGGCAGCACGCTCGCCGCGGGCGCCGAGATCCCGGTCGCGCAGACCCGCAACGCCCTCGACCTCACTGTGCTGTTCGCCGGGTTCAAGCCGCTGTTCGAGGGCCTCGACGCCACGTCGATCAACGACCTCTCGCAGGAGATCATCCAGATCTTCCAGGGCGAGGGCGGCACGATCGACGCGCTGTTCCAGCAGACCGCGCAGCTCACCGACGCCATCGCCGACAAGGACGCGGTGATCGGCAACCTCATCAACAACCTGGACTCGCTGCTCACCACCGTCAACAGCCGCGACACCCAGCTCAACAGCCTCATCACGCAGCTGAAGTCGTGGGTCGGCGGCCTCGCGCAGGACCGGGTCGCGATCGGCCAAAGCCTCGACGGCATCAACGCGCTCACCGCCACCACCGCCGGCTTCCTCACCCAGATCCGGCCTCCGCTCGCCCAGGACGTCAAGGACGTGCAGGCGCTGGGCAGCAACATCAACTCCCAGGCCGACCTCTACTCCGGGGTGCTGCAGCGGCTGCCGGTGAAGGTCGCGGCGCTGACCCGCACGGCGACCTACGGCTCGTGGTTCAACTTCTACCTCTGCGAGTTCAACGCGACGCTCGAGCTCGGCCCGCTGGAGCTGACCCCGAACCTCACCACCGCGTCGAGCCGGTGCAGCGGATGAGCGGCGGCATGAAGACCCGGAAGGCCACCACCGGCCGGTCGTTCAGCTCGCGCAACCCGGTCGTCATCGGGGCCGTGAGCATCGTGGTCATCGCGATCCTGGTGTTCGGCGCGTTCAACTCCGACGACCTGCCCATCATCGGTGGCGGCACCGTCTACACCGCGCAGTTCAGCGAGGCGGCCGGGCTGCGTTCCGGTGACGAGGTCCGCATCGCGGGTGTGCGGGTCGGCAAGGTCGACTCCGTCGACCTCGGCAAGACCGCGGTCGACGTGAAGTTCCGCGTCAAGAACCAGTTCGTCGGCGACGGCACCACTGCGAGCATCGAGATCAAGACCCTGCTCGGGCGCAAGTACCTCGCGCTCGACGTGCGTGGCACGAAGGACCAGGACCCGGACGCCGAGATCCCCCTGACCCGCACGGTCTCGCCGTTCGACATCTACCCGGCGTTCCAACAGCTCACGCAGACCGCCGACTCCATCGACAGCGACCAGCTCGCGAAGGCGTTCTCCTCGCTGTCCTCGGCCTTCCAGGACACCCCGGAGTCGATCCGTGGGGTGCTCGACGGACTGTCGCGGCTCTCGCAGACCGTCTCCTCGCGCGACGCGCAGCTGCGTTCGTTGCTGGCGGCCGCGAACAACGTCACCGGCATCCTCGCCGACCGCGCCCAGGACCTGCAGGCGTTGATCAACGACGGCAGCCTGCTCCTGGACGAGCTCAACAAACGCCGTGACGCCATCCGCACCCTGCTCACCAACACCTCGGCGCTCGCCATCCAGCTCGAGGGCCTGGTCGCCGACAACGACGCGACGCTGACCCCGGCACTGGACCAGCTGTCCGGCGTGGTCGGGATCCTCACGTCGAACCTCGACAGCATCGACCGCAGCCTCGGCCTGCTCGCGCCGTTCTACCGGGTGTTCGCGAACACCCTCGGCAGCGGCCGGTGGTTCGACACCTACATCCAGAACTTCAACGCGGGTTTCGTCCTGCAGGGCATCCCCGGTCTCGGCGTGGGGTCGGGCTCGTGACCGCGTTCGCGAAGCGGATGCTGCCGTCCGGGACCCGCGTCGCGCGGGTGATCTCCCTCGTGCTGGTGCTGGCGGCCGTCGCGGGCGGGATCGCCTACTTCCTCGCCGGATCCCCCACCAAGACCGTCAAGGCGGAGTTCTCCAGCGCGGTCGGCATGTACTCCGGGTCCGACGTCCGGATGCTCGGCGTGAAGATCGGCCGGATCACGAAGGTGAAGCCGTCGGGGACGGGCGTCGAGATCACGATGGCGGTCGAGCAGGACCGCAAGCTGCCCGCCAACGCGATCGCGACCATCATCCCGCCCTCGTTGGTGAGCGACCGGTACGTGCAGCTCGCGCCGGTCTACACCGGCGGCGACGAGCTCGCCGACGGCGCGACGATCCCGCGCAACCGCACGGCCACGCCGGTCGAACTCGACGACATCTACAAGGCGCTGAACCAGGTCACCACGGCCCTGGGGCCGGCCGGCGCGAACAAGAACGGCGCGCTGTCCGACCTGCTCGCCACGACGGCTGCGAACCTCGGCGGCAACGGCGCCGCGCTCGGACAGACGCTCACCAACCTGTCGCAGGCGGTCACCACCCTCGCCACCGGCCGTGACGACCTGTTCGGCACCGTCGCGAACCTGCAGACCTTCACCCAGGCGCTGCAACAGTCCGACGCCCAGGTGCGCAACGTCAACACCTTGCTGAACACGGTGGCGGGCGACCTCGCGAACGAACGCGCGTCGCTGGCGTCGGCGATCACGAACCTGCGGCAGGCGTTGACGAAGGTCGCCGCGTTCCTGCAGAAGAACCAGAAACTGTTCCAGCAGGACGTGCACGGCCTCGCGCAGGTGAGCACCGTGCTCGCGAACAAACAGGCGGCGCTGAAGGAGATCCTGGCGGTGGCGCCGGTGGCGCTGTCGAACCTCGCGCACACCTACAACCCCAGCTCGGGCACGCTCGACGTCCGGGCCAACCTCGCGAGCCTGTTCGACCCGGGCCAGATCTGCCAGGCGCTGCTCGACGGCACCGCCCTCGACGGCATCGCGCTCATCGGCGGGATCTACAAGGTCATCAAGGGCGCGACGCGGCTCGACGGCATCTGCGCCGCCGTGCTCAACGCGCTCCCGCCGACCCCGGCCATCCCCGGCCTGCCGAACGGGCTGCCCTCCCTGCCGATCATCCCCGGGCTGCCGTTGCCGCTGCTCGGCGGAACGGGCACCGCCACCGGCTCGAGCTCGGGTTCCGGCTCGAGCTCGGGTTCCAGCGGCACGGGTGGCACGCTGCCGCGTGTCCAGCTCCCGTCGATCCCGGGGCTGGGGTGATCGCCGTGCCGCGCACCGGTCTCCTGCGCCGCGTCGTCGCCGCCGCCGCCGTCGCCCTGCTCGCCGCCCTCGCGCTCACCGGCTGCGGGTTCCGCGGGCTCTACAGCGTCACGCTGCCGGGCGGTGCCGACGTGGGTGACCACCCGTTCCGGGTCAAGGTCGAGTTCGTCAACGTGCTCGACCTGGTCCCGCAGTCGGCGGTCAAGGTCAACGACGTCGCGGTCGGCCGGGTCGAGAGCGTGACGCTGTCGGACTGGCACGCCACGGTGACCGTCCTGGTCAACGGCGACGTCGACCTGCCCGCGAACGCCCGCGCCGAGATCAGCCAGACCTCGCTGCTCGGCGAGAAGTACGTCTCGCTGGAGCAGCCGAACGACGGGGCGCCGTCGGGCAGGCTCGGCGACGGTGCCGACATCCCGCTCACCCGCACCGGCGCCAACACCCAGATCGAGGAGGTGCTCGGGGCGCTGTCGCTGCTGCTCAACGGCGGCGGGCTGAATCAAATCGCCACGATCACCAAGGAACTCGACACGGCGTTCAGCGGCAAGACCAGCGCGGTCCGCGACCTGTTCACCCGGCTGGACACGATCACCAAGGAACTCAACGACCAGCGTGACCAGATCACCATGGCGATCGACAAGCTCAACACGCTGGCCGCCACGCTCAACAGCCAGAAGCAGATCCTGGTCTCGACCCTCGACACCCTGCCCGGCGCGCTGCAGGTGCTGGCGGGTGAACGGCAGGACCTCGTCAAGCTGCTCCAGGGCCTCGACACGCTGTCCGGTACCGCCACCCACGTCATCAACGGGTCGACCGACAACCTGCTGTCGGTCCTCAACTCGCTGCAGCCGACGCTCGAGCAGCTGACCAAGGCCGGTGACGACCTCGGCAAGGGTTTCGAGCTGCTCGGCACCTACCCGTTCCCCAAGACCTCGACCAACGCCGTCGGCGGCGACTACACGAACCTCATCGCCTCGCTCGACGCCAACCTCGCCGACCTGCTGACCAACCTGCTGAGCTCCACCTGCGCCCCGGACGCCGCGGCCGACTGTGGGTTGAACTCGCCGCTGCCGACCACGACGACGCCCGCGGGTCAGACCGCCGCGGTGACCCGGTTGCCCGTCGTCCCGGGAGCGGGCCGATGATCACCCGCACCGTCCGCATCCAGCTGCTGGCGTTCGTCGTCATCGCGCTGCTCGGCGTCACCTACGTCGGGGCGCACTACGCGGGCCTCGGTTCGTCGCTGTTCGAGACCGACTCCTGCACCGTGAAGGCCGACTTCGCCGATTCCGGCGGCATCTTCACCGGCGCGGAGGTCACCTACAACGGGGTGACGATCGGCCGGGTCGGCGAACTGACGCTGCTGCCCGACGGCGTGCAGGCCGCGTTGGACATCGACGACTGTCGGCACCCGCAGATCCCGGTGAACACCGTCGCAGCCGTGTCCGACCGGTCCGCGGTCGGCGAGCAGTACGTCGACCTGCGCCCCCAGTCCGACGGCGGCCCCTACCTCGACGACGGCGCCGAGCTGCCGATGGACAAGAACGTGCTGCCGGTCCCGACCCAGGTGCTGCTGTCCAACCTCGACTCGCTGGTGTCGTCGGTGGACACCGACCAGCTCTCGACGGTGGTCAGCGAGCTCGGGCAGGCGTTCAGCGGCCGCGGCCCGGCGCTGCAGGCGCTGCTGGACCAGGGCAACCTGCTCCAGCAGGCCGCGACGGCCAACCTCACCAAGACGATCCAGCTGATCCAGCAGGCGGGCCCGGTGCTGCAGACCCAGCTCGACGTCGGCGACGACTTCAAGGGCTGGGCCCGGAGCCTCAACCTGCTCACCGGCACCCTGAAGAGCTCCGACGCCGACCTGCGCGGGCTGCTGGACGAGGGCCCGACCGACCTGCAGACCGTGGCGGACTTCGTGAAGAGCAACTCCGACGACCTCGGCGTGCTGCTCTCGAACCTGGTCACGGTCAACGGCGTGCTGGTGCCGAAGCTCGACGGCAAGGGGCCGGACGGTCAGGCCGTGCAGGCGATCCTCTACATCTACCCGCTCGCCGTGGCGGGCGGTCTCACCGTGGCGCCGGGTGACGGCACGGCCCACTTCGGGCTGGTGCTCAACCTCGGTGACCCGGCGGACTGCACCGCGGGCTACGGCGGCACCGACAAGCGCTACCCGAGCAACACCGCGGCGTCGACGACCAACACCTCGGCGCAGTGCACGTCGTCGGCGAGCTCCGGCATCAACGTCCGCGGGGCCCAGAACGCCCCCGGCGGGGACCCGGTCTACACCGGTGACAGCGGTCGCTACGTCTACCCGAAGGTCGACGCCGCCGCCCAGCAGGCGGCGGGCGTCCAGCAGATCCCCGGCACCACGCTCCCGGGTGTCGCGGTCGGGGGCGCCTCGGCAGGCGGCGGATCGGCGGTCGCGGCCGACGTGCTGGGCGACAAGTCGTGGCTGTCGTTGCTGACGGGCCCGCTGTCCTGAGCGCGCGCTGGCGCGGGTCGGCGCCTCCGGGCTGCGATCCTCAGCTCCGTGCGCTATCCATGACGGCGCCCGACGCCCCGACCACCCGAGAGGAACGATGACCGCCCGCGACGCCGCCACCGACTCCGACACGACCGACGAGGTCGAGACGGCGGAGTCGGTGACCCCGGCCGCGGACGCCGTCGTGCCACCGACGGTCGTCGATCCGCCGCCGGCTCGGTCGACCGGGTCGTCGACGTCGGCGTCGGAGAAGGTCGCAGAGCCCGAGACGTCGTCGGAGACGGCGGAGGACTCCCGGCCGTCGGGGTCGCGCCGCCCACGCCGGCGCTGGCCGCTGTTCGCCGCGGTCGCCGTCGCCGCGGTGTTCGCGGCCGCGATGATCGTCGTCTACGTCGTGACCCGGCCGGACCCGGTCGCCGGGCTGTCGAAGCCGGGGCAGGCGGCGGTCGACGCCGCGAGCCAGGAGGCGGTCGACCTGCAGACGTTCCGGCGCAGTTCGTTCGACCAGGACTTCGCGAACGCCGCGGCCGGGATGACCACCGGGTTCGCCCGCGACCAGTGGACGCCGCGCAAGGCGACGCTGCAGAAGGCGCTGACCCAGGCCGCGCGCGACTCCAGCGCCTCGGTGCTGTCCGCCGGGTTGCAGTCGAGCACGCGCACCGGCGCGGTGGTGCTGGTCGTGACCCAGGCGGCCCAGAAGGCCGACAACGGCCAGACCACACCGTTTGTCTTCTCCCGGTTGCAGCTGACCATGCAGCTGGTCGACGGGACATGGCTGCTGGCC
>CAXUNA010000095.1:0-3720 GCA_964252095.1 uncultured Jatrophihabitans sp.
GGACGGCACCGAGGCCGACGGCCGTCGTGACCTGCTCGACGAGGCGTTGCCCAGCGCGGTGGTCGCCCGGACCGGCCGCCCGCTGTTCCTCACCTCCCGGGCCGCCATGGCCCGCGTGGTGCCGGCCCTGGTGGCCGAGTCCCACGCCGACGGCATCGAGG
The DNA here is from genome assembly GCA_964252095.1 of uncultured Jatrophihabitans sp. Taxonomy (GTDB): domain Bacteria; phylum Actinomycetota; class Actinomycetes; order Mycobacteriales; family Jatrophihabitantaceae; genus CAXUNA01. The sequence goes on from CAXUNA010000095.1 coordinate 162, forward strand.
CCGTGGCCGCCCTGCCGCTGGTCTGCGACGGCGTGACCGCCGGCGTGCTCACCCTGGTGTGGGACCACGCCCGCGAGCTCGGACCCGCGGAGCGCGCGACGCTGTCCGCGGTGGCGTCGTTCGCGGCGTCGGCCCTGCAGCGCGCCACGATGGCCGAGGAGCACCGGGCGACGGCCGAGGTCCTGCAGGCGACGCTGCTCCCGCAGCAGCTCCCCGATCTGCCCGGCATCGACATCGCCACCGTGTACCGGCCGCTCGGTTACGCCCCGGACGTCGGCGGCGACTGGTACGACGCGTTCGTGCTGCCCAGCGGCAACCTGTTCCTCGTCATCGGCGACGTCGCGGGCCACGGCGTCACCGCCGCCCGCACGATGGGCAAGATCCGCTACTCGGCGCGCGCCTACGCCATCGGCGGGTGCAGCCCGGCCGAGGTGCTCGACCGGACGAACGCGCTGTTGCGCCACCACGGCCGCGACCTGCTCGCCTCGATGCTGTGCGTGGAGTACGACCTGACGCGGCGCACGGCCGTCGTCGCCGACGCCGGGCACCCGCCGGCGCTCGCCGTTCCCGTCCACGGGCCGGCCCGCTTCCTCGAGGGCGCGATCGGGCCGATGCTCGGCGCCACCGACGAGGCGGTGTACGCGTCCACCACCCACGTCGTGGAGCCGGGCGAGACCGTGCTGCTCTACACCGACGGGTTGGTCGAGCGTCGTGACGCCGCCCTCGACGACAGCCTCGCGGACCTCGCGACGGCCGCCACCGAGATGCGCCGCTTCCGGGCCTCGACCGACCGGCTCGCGACCGCGCTGGCCGACCGGCGGGCGGCGTCGGACGTCGTCACCGACGACGTCTGCCTGCTCGCCGTGGCCCACGGCTGAGCGACCGGGGCCACGCCCCGGCGGGACTCAGGCGGCGGGGTGGTCGACGATCGGTTCGTCGTCCGCGTCGATCTCGCCGGTGACGACGTTGACGCGGTCCGGGTTCAGGAACACGAAGCGCTTGTAGGCCCAGAACCGGATGATCGTCCCGACCCCGATGCCGATGACGTTGAGCACGGTGGTGACGACGCGGTCGTGCTGCTCGTCGAACAGGTAGGCGATGCCCAGGATCAGCTCGGCGATGACGAACGTGACCGCGTTGATCCCGAAGAACCAACTGGTCTCGCGGCCGAGGCCGGTGCGGGCGCGGTGCGAGAACGACAGGTAGCGGTTGCCGACGTAGGCGAACGAGGTGGAGACCACCATCGCGATCGCGTTCGCCTTGAGCGCGCCGATGTCGTGCAGCAGGTTGAACAGCCCGAGCTGGATGACGACGCCGACCGCGCCCACCGCGCCGAACGCGGCGACCTCCTTGAGCAGGATGCGCCAGGAGTTGCGCACGTGCGCGATCAGTTCGGTCACGCCCACCGACGGTACCGGTCGCTCCGTGGCAGAGCGGTCAGCTCGCCGGGCGATAGCCTGCCGGGCGTGGATCCACGTACCGGCCTGCCGGTGGTCGGGATGATCGGCGGCGGCCAACTGGCCCGGATGACGCACCAGGCGGCGATCGCGCTCGGCCAGTCGCTGCGGGTGCTCTCGGTCGGCCCGGACGAGTCGGCGGCGCTGGTCACCCCCGACGTCGTCCTCGGCTCGCACACCGACCTCGCCGCGCTGCTGGAGTTCGCCGCGGGATGCGACGTCGTGACGTTCGACCACGAGCACGTGCCCGGCGAGCACATCGACGCGCTGGTCGCCGCCGGGCACAAGGTCTTCCCCGGCAGTGGCGCCCTGCTGTTCGCGCAGGACAAGGCGCAGATGCGCCGACGGCTGTCCGAGCTCGGCGCGCCCATGCCGCGGTGGACCGAGCACGACGTCTCCGATCCCGGCGTCACCCTGCAGCAGATCGAGGCGTTCGGCGCGGAGGTCGGCTGGCCGCTGGTGCTCAAGGCCACCCGCGGTGGTTACGACGGCCGGGGCGTCTGGGTCGTGGACTCGCTCGAGCAGGCGCGCGAGGTCGTCGCCACCGGGGTTCCGCTGATGAGCGAGGAGAAGGTGCCGCTGCAGCGGGAGCTCGCGGCGCTGGTCGCGCGGTCGCCGTTCGGCCAGGGGGCCGCGTACCCGGTGGTCGAGACGGTGCAGCAGGACGGCATCTGCGTCGAGGTCGTCGCGCCGGCGCCCGACCTCGACCCCGAACTGGCTGCCGAGGCCGAGCACCTCGCGCTGCGGCTGGCGGGCGAACTCGGCGTCGTCGGGCTGTTGGCGGTCGAGTTGTTCGTCACAGCCGGCCGGCTCGTCGTCAACGAACTCGCGATGCGCCCGCACAACAGCGGGCACTGGACGATGGACGGCGCCCGGACGTCGCAGTTCGAGCAGCACCTGCGGGCGGTGCTCGACTACCCGCTCGGCGCCACGGGCCCGCTCGCGCCGTGGACGGTGATGGCGAACGTCATCGGGGCGCCCGCCGACCGGTTCGACGCCGTCGAGCCCGCGACCGTCGACGAGCGGCTGCACCACCTGTTCGCGCAGTGGCCGGACGTCAAGGTGCACCTGTACGGCACGGGAGGGGGGCGGGGACGCAAGGGCGGCCAGGTCAACGCCGTGGGCGACGACCGCGCCGCCGGCCGGGCCCGGGCCCGGGCCGCGGCCGACTACCTGATGTTCGGAGGCCCGCATGGGTGACGCACCGCTGGTCGGGCTGATCATGGGCAGTGACTCGGACTGGCCGACGATGTCGGCGGCCGCGGACGCGCTCACCGAGTTCGGCATCGCGTTCGAGGCCGACGTGATCTCGGCGCACCGCATGCCGGACGAGATGGCGGCGTACGCCCGGGCCGCCGCGGGGCGCGGGTTACGCGTCGTCATCGCCGGCGCGGGTGGCGCCGCGCACCTGCCGGGGATGGTCGCCGCGATGACGACGCTGCCGGTGATCGGCGTGCCCGTGCCGCTCGCCTACCTCGACGGCATGGACTCCCTGCTGTCGATCGTGCAGATGCCCGCGGGCATCCCGGTCGCGACGGTGTCGATCGGGGGCGCGCGCAACGCCGGTCTGCTGGCCGTGCGCATCCTCGCCGCGGGCGACCCCGGGCTCACCGCGCGGCTGGACGAGTTCGCGCGGGGCCTCGCCGAGGTGGCGCGGGCCAAGGGGGCGAAGCTCCGTACGCTCGCGGGGTGATCTCCACCGGCGCCCGCGCGTGACTGCTGTCCTGGCGCGTGCTCGCCGGTGGCGCCCCACCCGCCGGTTCCTCACGATCGCCGCGGTCGTCGTGGTGGTGGTCGCCGCCGCGGCGGTCACCGTCGTGCTGACCCGGCCCGCGGACGTCGCCACCCGGGTGCAGTTCGTCCAGGGTGTGCCGGAAGCCGGCCGGCCGGTCGAGCTCGACACCACGCTGTACCTGCCCGCCAGCACCCCCGCGCCCGCCGTGCTGCTCGCGCACGGGTTCGGCGGCAGCAAGTCCTCGGTGAGCTCGGAGGCGGAGGACCTCGCGCGGCACGGTTACGTCGTCCTCGCCTGGAGCGCACGCGGATTCGGCGCTTCGGGCGGTTCGATCCACCTCGACGCGCCGGACTACGAGGTCGCCGAC
>CAXUNA010000095.1:3730-7273 GCA_964252095.1 uncultured Jatrophihabitans sp.
GCAGGACGGTCCGGGCGACCCGCGGGTCGGTGTCGCCGGCGGCTCGTACGGCGGGGCACTGTCGCTGCTGCTCGCCGGGACCGACCACCGCGTCGACGCCGTGGCCGCCGACATCACCTGGAACGACCTGCAGCAGGCGCTCGCCCCGAACGGCGTGTTCAAGAAGCAGTGGGCGGGCTACCTGTTCCAGGGCGGGTTCGCCGCCGCTGGCTCCGGCGTGGACGCGGACGCGGTGGGCGGCGGCGCCGCGGCAGTGGACCGGGCCGTCTCGTGCGGGCGGTTCGCCCCCGACGTCTGTGCCGCCTACCAGGACCTCTCGTCGACCGGCGCGGTGTCGGCCACGACCGCCGCGTTGCTCCGCGCCTCGAGCCCCGAGACCGTTGCAGGTGACATCACCGCCCCGACCCTGCTGACCCAGGGCGAGGACGATTCGCTGTTCCCGCTCGACCAGGCCGACGCCAACGCCCGCGCCATCGCGGCCACCGGCACCCCGGTGCGGGTGGTCTGGCGGCAGGGCGGTCACGACGACGCCGGGATCGGCAACGACGTCGTCACCTCCACGGCGACGGCGTGGTTCGACGACCACCTGCGCGGTGTGGGCACGGCGTCGACGGCGTGGCAGCTCGCCCGGGGCGGTCCGCGGGTCTCGGCGTCGTCCGGTGCCACCGACTGGGTCGGCCGGACCTACCGGGTCGACGGCGGGTACCCGGGCATCGACGGCCACGCCGCGGCGACGCGTCGTGACCTCCCGTTGCTCAGCGCCACCGCGCAGCCGGTCGCGGCTCCCGCGGGCGGTGTGCCGGCGGCGGTGTCGAGCCTGCCGGGGGTGGGCGGTCTGCTCAGCGCGGCCGGCGGAACCGGCGCTCTCTCGGCCATCCCAGGTCAGACCGCGGGTTTCATGACCGCTCCGTTGCCTGATGCAACGTTGATCGCGGGCACGCCGACCGTGACGCTGACCGTCACCACCTCCCGCACCACCGACGCGACGCTGTTCGTCGCCCTGCGTGACGTCGACCCGGCCGGCGGCAGCGGCGGGATCTTCGGGGGCGGTGAGACCCTGCCCTCGAACCTCGTCGCGCCGATCCGGCTCACCGGCCTCACGCCGGGGACGGCGAGGTCGGTCCAGGTGCAGTTGCCGACGATCGCCTACCAGGTCGCCGCGGGACACCGGATCGCACTGACCGTCTCGACCACCGACCAGGCGTACGGCGTCCCGGCCGACGCCCGCACCTACCTCGTCGACGTCACGGGGGCGATCTCCGTGCCGACGGTCACGGCCACCGGCATCGCGTCGTCGGTGTCGTGGACGCCGTGGGTCGTGGCCCTGGTCATCGTCGCGGTGGTCGGCCTGCTCGGCGCGGTCGCCTGGTGGCGGCGCCGCCGGGCGCACGTCGCGGGCCTCGACGTCGGCCTGGCCGACGTGCCGGTGGCGGTGCAGGACCTCGTGAAGTCCTACCGGGACGGGTACCGCGCGGTCGACGGCGTCAGTTTCGTCGTGGAGCGTGGACAGGTCGTCGGGCTGCTCGGCCCGAACGGCGCCGGCAAGACCACCACGTTGCGCGTGCTGATGGGGCTGATGCGGCCGACGTCGGGCTCGGTGCGGGTGTTCGGCGAACCGGTGCTGCCGGGCGCCGCCGTGCTCTCCCGTCTCGGATCGTTCGTCGAGGGCTCGGGATTCATGCCGCACCTCTCGGGCCTCGCCAACCTGCAGCTGTACTGGGCGGCCACCGGGCGGCCCGACGACGACGCCCGGCTCGACGTGGCCGTGCAGATCGCCGGGCTCGGCACGTCGATCGAACGCCGGGTCAAGACGTACAGCCAGGGCATGCGGCAGCGGCTCGCGATCGCGCAAGCGATGCTGGGCCTGCCCGAGGTGCTCGTGCTCGACGAGCCCACGAACGGGCTCGACCCGCCGCAGATCGCCGAGATGCGGGAGGTGCTGCGGCGTTATGCCGACACCGGCCGCACCGTGCTGCTGAGCTCGCACCTGCTGGCCGAGGTCGAGCAGACCTGCACGCACGTCGTGGTCATGCACCGCGGCAAGGTGGTCGCGGCCGGCACGGTGGCCGACGTCGCCGGACGGGGCGGGGTGCAGCTGGTGGTCGACGACGCCACCCGGGCCAGCCAGGTCCTCGCCGCCGCCGGGATCACCGCCACCACCGTCCCCGCCCGCCGGGCGCTCGAGGACGTCTTCCTGGAACTCGTCGACGACGGAGGCGAGACCCGATGACCGACGCCATGAGCGAACCGTTGCAGCCTGCACCCGAACCCGCGGTCTCGGCGGCGACCCGACGCGGCATGCACGACCTGCTCGACGCCCTCGCATCCGCGCCGACCGGCGAGAGCGGGGCCGGGGGATCGGCGCACGGGTACCGCGCCGGCCGCACGCTGAAGCTGGGCGTGGAGATCCGGCGCCAGGTCGGGCGTCGTCGCACGCAGTTCGCCTTCGGGTTGCTGGCGATCCTGCCGATCGTGCTGGCCATCGCGTTCCAGTTCTCGTCGGGCGGTGGGGACGGCGCGCCCGCGCTCGTCGACCTCGCGACGGCCGGGGCCGGCAATTTCGCGCTGTTCGGCGAGTTCGCATCGGTGGGCTTCCTGCTCGTCGTGATCGTCGCGTTGTTCTGCGGCGACACGGTGGCGGGGGAGGCCTCGTGGTCGACCCTGCGCTACCTGCTCGCGGCGCCCGTGCCTCGCGCGCGCTTCCTGCGCACCAAGCTGTCGGTGGCGCTGCTGCTCTCGTTCGGCGCCAACCTGGTGCTGCCGGTGTGGAGCTACGTGATCGGCGGCCTGGTCTACGGCTGGGGCCCGGTCCGCTCACCCACCGGCGACACGTACTCGTTCGGCACGGCGATCGGGAAGCTCGCGATCATCGCGGGGTACGCGTCGCTGTCGGCGCTCGTGGTGGCCGCGCTGGCGTTCCTGCTCTCGGTGCTCACCGACGCCCCGCTCGGCGCGGTCGGCGGCGCCGTGATGCTCGTGGTGCTCTCCAACATCCTCGACTCGATCACCGCGCTCGGCAGCTTCAGGAACTACCTGCCCACGCACTTCCAGTTCGCCTGGCTGGACGCGTTGCAGACCCCGGTGGTCTGGTCGTCGATGTCGCGGGGCGCGGCGACCTCGATCGCGTACGCCGCGGTGATGTTCGGCATCGCGTTCTGGCACTTCGGGCGCAAGGACATCACGAGCTGATGTCGGCGAGGGGTCGGCCCCGCACGGTCTCCGAGGACGTCCTCGCCGAGGTCGCGGCGGGCGCCGTCTCCGACTCGGGGCAGGTGCCGGTCGCGCTGCTCGGCGACTTCCTGCCGGCGGTGGTCGCGGCGGTGGGTTCGGGCGAGGCGTTGTCCGGCCGGCAGATGAAGGCGTACCAGTCGCTCGGTGCCGAGGCGGCGCGGCAGGGCGTGGCGCTGCGGGCACTGCTCGACCTCTACCTCTCGGCCTCGTGGCGGCTCTGGCGTCACCTGCCGGCGGTGGCTGCGGCCCGTGAGGACCCCGACGCCGTCGTGGTCGCGGGCGAGGTCATGCTGCACGCCACCGACGACGCCG
>CAXUNA010000095.1:7373-9943 GCA_964252095.1 uncultured Jatrophihabitans sp.
CGGCGCCGAACCGCTGCTCGAGACGCTCGCGGCGTACTTCGGCTCCGGCGGGAACGCCGCGCTCACGGCCCGCGAGCTGCACCTGTCGGTGCGGGCGGTGACCTACCGCCTCGCGCGCGTGCACGAGCTGACCGGGCACGACCCAGCCGACCCGGCCGAGCGGTTCGGGCTGCAGGCGGCGGTCCTGGGTGCCCGGCTGCTGGATTGGCCTACCACCCCGCTGGTCTGAGGGGCTTCCCGCGCCCCGACCGTGCCGGGGGTGGCCCACAGGTGGCGCCCACCCGATTGCTGGATCCCGGCAGTGACCGGCTCATGAGACGTCCGGACCGGGCCTGACACTGCCGTCTGTCGGCAGGACACCATGGAGGTACGTCGACGACCGCTCCGGTCGTCCCCGTGCACTCGAGGAGTCGCCTGCGATGTCTGTTCCGCTCTGGGCCTGGTTCGCGTTCGGTGGTGTCGTGGTCGTCATGCTGGCGATCGACCTGCTGGCGCACCGCGGCGCCCACGTCATCCGCTTCAAGGAAGCCGCGTGGTGGAGCGCGCTCTGGGTCGGCCTGTCACTGACGTTCGCGGTGATCGTCGCGCTGACCCTGGGCGGCGACGCCGGCGTGCAGTTCACCACCGCGTGGTTGCTCGAGAAGAGCCTGTCGGTCGACAACCTGTTCGTCTTCGCCCTGATCTTCGCCTACTTCAAGGTGCCCCGCGAGTACCAGCACCGGGTGCTGTTCTTCGGCGTCATCGGTGCCCTGATGTTCCGCGGCATCTTCCTGGCGGCGGGCGTCGCGATCGTCACCAAGTTCACGGCGGTGCTGTTCGTGTTCGCCGCGATCCTGCTCTACAGCGCGTTCAAGCTGCTCAAGGACGACGACGACTCCTACGACCCCGGCACCAGCTTCGCCGTGCGGATGCTGCGCAAGATCATCCCGGTGCGCGAGGAGTACTCCGGCACGAAGTTCTTCGTGAAGGAGGCGGGCAAGCGGGTCGCGACGCCGCTGCTGGCGGTGGTCGTGGCGATCGAGGCCGCCGACCTGATCTTCGCGGTCGACAGCGTGCCGGCGGTGCTCGCGGTCAGCGACGACGCGTTCATCGTCTACAGCTCGAACGCCTTCGCCATCCTCGGCCTGCGGGCGCTGTACTTCCTGCTCGCCGGGTTGCTCGAGAAGTTCCACTTCCTGTCCAGGGGCCTCGCGATCATCCTCGCCTTCATCGGCCTGAAGCTCGTGATGCAGGCCGCGCACAAGACGATCTCCACGTCCATCCCGGAGATCCCGTCGCTGGTCAGCCTCGGCGTGATCATCGTGGTGCTCGCGGGCTCGGTCGTGCTGAGCCTGCTGCGGCCGCTGCCACAGGGCGGATCCACCGACGAGGCACAGCAGCCCGACACCGAGGTCGAGCACGCTGAGACCGTCACCACCACTCCGAAGGAGTTGCACTGATGGCCCTCTGGGACCAGTTGAAGTCACGCACACAGACCATGAGCACGCAGTTGAAGAGCAGGTCGGACCAGTTCCGCAGCAAGGAGTTCGCCGCCGGCAGCATGGCGATGTGCGCACTGGTCGCCGCGGCCGACGGGTCGATCGACGCCTCGGAACGGGCCCGGACGTCGTCGTTGATCCAGGACAACGAGATCCTCAAGGTCTTCCCGGCCGCCGACCTGCAGCAGAAGTTCGACTTCTACTGCGACAAGCTCGGCAAGGACTACGAGTTCGGCAAGGTCGAGGCGATCGGCACCATCGCGAAGCTCCAGAGCAAGCCGGAGCAGGCCCGCGGCGTCGTGTCGATCGGGATCATCATCGGCGGTGCCGACGGTGACTTCGACTCCCACGAGCGCGCCGCGGTGAAGGAAGCCTGCCATGCGCTGGGCATCCCGCCGACCGAGTACGACCTGTAGTCCCTTCCCGACGTCATCAGCATCACTCACCACGACAGCACCACCTACAACGACAGGGAGAAACATCATGGGTGTCAGCCTGACCAAGGGCGGCAACGTGTCGCTCAGCAAGGAGGCCCCCGGCCTCACCGCCGTGCTCGTCGGCCTCGGGTGGGACGCGCGCAGCACCACCGGCGACGACTTCGACCTCGACGCCTCCGCGCTCATGCTCGACCAGGCCGGGAAGGTGTTGTCGGACAAGCACTTCATCTTCTTCAACAACATGACCTCACCCGACGGCTCGGTGTCGCACGCCGGCGACAACCGCACCGGCGAGGGCGACGGGGACGACGAGGCGATCACGGTCGACCTCGCCGCCGTGCCCACCGACGTCGACAAGATCGTCTTCCCGGTCAGCGTGTACGAGGCCGAGGCGCGGCAGCAGGGGTTCGGCCAGGTGCGCAACGCGTTCATCCGCGTCGTCAACCAGGCGGGCGGCGCGGAGATCGCCCGCTACGACCTCACCGAGGACGCCTCGACCGAGACCGCCATGGTCTTCGGCGAGCTGTACCGCAACGGGCCGGAGTGGAAGTTCCGTGCGGTCGGCCAGGGCTACTCGTCGGGGCTCTCGGGCATCGCCCGCGACTTCGGCGTCACGGTCTGACCCGTGCCCATCGACTACCGCAAGCCCCCGGCG
>CAXUNA010000096.1:0-1611 GCA_964252095.1 uncultured Jatrophihabitans sp.
GCACCAGCAACGTCGCGCGGGCCGCCGTGGGCGACCACATCGGCCGGCCGTCGCGGATGCCGTCCGCGACCCCGGCCACGACGTCGTCGTAGTGCACGGCCGGCAGGGCATCGCTGCGCGGGCGCAGGTGCAGCACGTCGCCGTCGAGCAGGTCGTGCCGCCCGACCGTGCCCTCGAGGTCGAGCGGCTCGCCCCCGAGACGCTGCAGCACCCAGCCGTCGTGCTCGAGGCCCTGCTCGCCCAGCTCGGGGCCGCCGAGGTCGAGCACGGCGGGCAGCAGCTCGGCGATCGGGACGTCGACGGGCAGCGCCAGGGAGAAGCTCCGCCCCGGCGTGCGGAAGATCAGCCGGCACAGGTTCGACGCGGTCGGCCCGGCGGTCGCCACGGGCGGAGCTCCGAGCTCGGCGGACAGGGTGCTGGTCACGCCTCGATCGTCGGCCGCGCGGCCCGCCGGCTGCCCCGCACCCGCGCCTGTCTGCCCGCGTGTGCACCGGGCCTGTGCCCGTCCGTACCGCCGCTGCGCCCGAGGAACCCCACGGCCACGAGCGCCGATCCACGATGGTCCGGTGAGCGTCACCCTGGTCCGCCGGTCACCCCGTCGTCCCGCCCCGGAATCGCCGCGCGGCGAACTCGCGCTGCAGGAGCCGCCCACCGCGACCGGCTCCGCCGACGGCGCGTCCAGCATGCTCACGTTCCTGCCGATGGCGCTGGGCTCGATGGCGATGCTCGTGGTGTTCCTCCGCCCCGGCGCCGGTGGTGGCGCGATCGCGTACGTCGGCATCGGGATGATGGGGCTCGCCGCGATCGGGATGGTCGTCAGCCAGGTCCTGCGCTCGCACAGCGAACGCGCCCGCTCCATGCGCGGTGAACGCCGTGAGTACCTGCGTCATCTCGCGCAGGCCCGGCGGCACGTGCGTCGGGCCACCGCGGCCCAGCAGCGCGCGTCGGCGTGGAAGCACCCGGCCGTCGACACGCTGTGGTCGGTCGCCCGGTCCTCCCGGCTCTGGGAGCGACGCCCCGACGACCTCGACTTCGCCGACGTCCGGGTGGCCACCGGCCCCCGCGACCTCGACCTGCGGCTGGTCCCGTTGTCCACCGCGCCGGTCGAGGACCTCGAACCGTTCAGCGCGCACGCGCTGCGCCGGTTCATCAACGCCTACGACACCGTGGCCGACCAGCCGGTCTCGGTGTTCCTGCCGGGTTACGCGCGGGTGCTGGTGCGCGGCTCCGACGACGACGCCCGCGGGCTGACCCGCGCCGTGCTGCTCCAGCTCGCGACGCTGCACTCCCCCGACGACGTGCGCATCGCCGTCGTGGCCGACGACGACCGCCGCGACGCGTGGGAGTGGGTCAAGTGGTTGCCGCACGCCCTGCACGCCGACGACGTCGACGGCGCCGGTGCGATCCGGCTCGTCGTGCCGACCGTCGGGCGGCTCGAGCACGTGCTCGGCGAGGAGTTCGCCGGGCGTTCGACCTGGGACGCCGACGCCCTGCCGACCGAGCACGGCCCGTTCACCGTCGTCGTGGTCGACACCGCCGCCGCGGTGGGCGGCCGGATCGCCGCCGGTGGTTACGCCGGGGCCACGGTCATCGGCATCGGCGACGGACTGC
>CAXUNA010000096.1:1621-9907 GCA_964252095.1 uncultured Jatrophihabitans sp.
ACCTCGTCGCCGGTGTGCAGCAGCGAGGCGCCGACCTCGCGGGCGGTCGCCTCGACGTCGTCGGCGCCGACGCGCAGGGCCGGGAACTGCCCGCGACGCTCGGGCGGCCCGACGTCGCCGGTCCGGCGTCGGCAGAAGCACTCGCCCGCGACCTCGCCCGGTTCCGCCCCGTCGCGGCCGACGCGGTCGGTGAGCCGCTGTCCGCCGACATCGAACTCACCGCGCTGCTCGACATCCCCGACCTGCACACCGTCGACCTCGCGGCCCAGTGGGCGCGGGCCACCGCGGGTGAGCGGCTCGCGATCCCGCTCGGCGTCGGTCCCGACGGGGCGCCGGTGGTGCTCGACCTCAAGGAGTCGGCGCAGGGCGGCATGGGCCCGCACGGCCTGCTCATCGGCGCCACCGGTTCCGGCAAGTCGGAGTTGCTGCGCACCCTCGTGCTCGGCCTCGCGCTCACCCACAGCTCCGAGACACTGAACTTCGTCCTCACGGACTTCAAGGGCGGCGCGACGTTCCTCGGCCTCGACCGGCTGCCGCACACCTCGGCCGTCATCACCAACCTGCAGGACGAGTCCGAGCTGGTCGAGCGGATGCAGGACGCGTTGCACGGTGAACTGGTCCGCCGCCAGGAACTGCTGCGAGCGGCGGGCAACTACAGCTCGCTGCTGGAGTACGAGACCGCGCGGGCCAACGGGGTCCCGCTCGCGCCGATGCCGAGTCTGCTCGTGGTGGTCGACGAGTTCTCCGAGCTGCTCGCCTCGCACCGGGAGTTCATGGACCTGTTCGTGATGATCGGCCGCCTCGGTCGCAGTCTCGGCGTCCACCTGCTGCTCGCGTCGCAGCGGCTCGACGAGGGCCGGATGACCCAGCTGGAGTCGCACCTCTCGTACCGGATCGGGTTGCGGACGTTCTCGGCGATGGAATCCCGCGGCGTTCTCGGGGTTCCCGACGCCTACCAGCTCCCCAACGAGCCGGGCAACGGCTACCTCAAGTCCGACACCGCGACGTTGACCCGGTTCAAGGCCTCCTACGTCTCGGGGGCGTACCGGACCGTGCGTCGCGGCGTCGAGTCGACGGTGCTGGCGGACCAGGTCGTGCCGTACGGCACCGCGACCGTGCCGTTGCGCGAGGTCACCGTGGCGCCGGTGGAGGCCGACGCCGACGTCGAGACCGGAACGTTGCTCTCGACAGCGGTCGACCGGCTCGAGGACGCGGGTCCGCCCGCGCACCAGGTGTGGCTGCCACCGCTGTCCACCGCGCCGTCGCTGGACGACCTGCTGCCGCCGCTGCTGCCGTCCGAGGGTTTCGGGCTCACCGCGGCCGTCGGTCGCGGAACGCTGCGGGTGCCGGTGGGGGTGGTCGACCGGCCGTTCGAGCAGGCGCGCGAGTTGATGACCGCCGACCTCGGTGGCGCCGGCGGCCACGTCGGGATCGCCGGCGGTCCGCAGAGCGGCAAGTCGACGATGGTCCGCACGTTGATGGGTGCGCTCGCGCTGACGCATTCCCCGCGCGAGGTGCAGTTCTACGTCCTCGACTTCGGCGGCGGCGCGGTCGCCGGGCTCACCGACCTCCCGCACGTCGGCGAGGTGACCGGCCGGCTCGACCCCGACCGCGTCGGACGGCTGGTCATCGAGGTGAACGGCGTCATCGCCGCGCGGGAACGGCGTTTCGCCGAGCACCGGATCGCCTCGTTCGACGACTACCGCCGCCGGCGGGCCGCCGGGGAGTTCCCGGACGACCAGCACGGTGACGTGTTCCTCGTCATCGACGGCTGGAGCACGGTGAAGGCCGACTTCGGCGACCTGGTTCCCGCTCTGACGCAGATCGCGAGCCGCGGGCTCAACTACGGCGTCCACCTCGTCGTCGCCGCGACCCGGTGGGGCGAGATCTCCAACGCCCTGCGGGATCAACTCGGCACCCGCTTCGAGCTGCGGCTCGGCGACCCGGTCGACTCGGTGATCAACATGCGCGCCGCCGGTCGCGTCCCGCGCATCCCCGGCCGCGGTCTCACCGACCAGCAGCTGCACTTCCTCTCGGCCGTGCCCCGCATCGACGGCCGGCGCGGCGGCGACGACCTCGCCGACGGCGTGCAGGACCTCGTCGACGCGATCTCCCTGTCCTGGACGGGTCCCTCGGCCCCGCCGGTGCGGATGCTGCCCGAGAAGGTCGCGGCGTCCTCGCTCCCGCTGGCGTCGTCGCCGCAGGGACTGCCGCTCGGCATCGAGGAGAACGAGCTCGGCGTGTTCGAGCACGACTTCGACGCCAACCCGCACCTCGTGGTCATCGGCGACGCGGAGAGCGGCAAGACCAACCTGCTCGCCCTGGTGGCCGAGCAGGTGTCGACCCGGTTCGCCCCGTCCGAGGCGAGGGTTTCGCTCGTCGACGTCCGCCGTCAACTGTTCGACGTCGTGCCCGAGTCGCACCAGCTCGGCTACGGCGTCACCGTGGACAACGTGCGCGAGATCGTCAACGGCGTCGCGGACGCGATGCGTCAGCGGCTGCCCGGTCCCGACATCACGCCCGCCCGGTTGCGGGCCCGCGACTGGTGGACCGGGCCGTCCCTGTTCCTCGTGGTCGACGACTACGACCTCGTGTCCGGGGGTGCCACCTCCCGGGGCGCGCCGCGGCGGGACTACCGCCCCCCGGGCGCGTAGCGCGGGTGCCCCCTGGGCGGGCCCCGCGGGCCCAAGGGGGCCGCCCGCGCCACGAACGACCCGCTGCTGCGTCGGCTGTTCGAGGTGAACACCCCGACGTTGTTGATGTCCTGCCCGCCGTCGGAGGGCTACATCGTCGGCACCACGCGTCCCCGCGAACTGCCGGCCGGGCGCGCCCAGCTGGTCACCCGCCGCGGCTCGACGCTGGTGCAGACCGCGCTGCGGACGCCGGACCCGGTGCCCGCCGGCTGACACCTCGCAGTGGTGCTACCGGCCGCCCGCGGCGCGGACGAGCGCCACCGCCGCGGGCAGCAGCTCGGTGTCGGCTCGGCTCGGGGCGAGGACGGCGACGCTGATGTCCTGCCCGGGGACGACGAGCAGCTCGCTGGTGTACCCGACGTTCTGGGCGACGAGGGTGTACCGGCTGATCAGGCCGTTGTGGCCGTAGGTCGTCTCGGCCAGGCCGGTGTCGCTCGCGGGTTCGACGATGGTGCCCAGGCCGTAGGTGTCGTGCAGGCTCACCGGGGTGGTCATGGTCGCGACGTCGGCGGCGGGCACGACCGTCCGCGCGGCGTAGAGGTCGTAGCCCCACCGCGCGATGTCCGGTGCGTCGGCCGCGATCGTGCCGTCCCCGCCGTCGGCACCGGACGTGACGCGGTCGGGCAACCAGCCGTCGGTCACCGGCTTCTCCCCGGTCTCGAGCGGATACGCGACCGGCGGTGTCGGGCGCTCCGCGGTCTGCACGGTGATCCGGTCCAGACCGGCCGGTGCGAGCAGGTCGCGCCGGATCGCCGCGGCGTACGACGTTCCCGTCACCCGCTCGATGACCTCACCCAGGATCAGGAAACCCGCGTTGCTGTACTCGCCGGGTGCGCCGATCGCGGCGAGCGGGGCGGTCACGTGCGCGAGTTCCGTGGCCGGGGTGGCGTGCAGCTCGGGCGTCGCCGACACGGTCGCCCTGAACTCGCCGTACATGTTGCCGTCCCGGATACCGCTCGTCATCGACAGCGTCTGCCGCACCGTCGCCCCGTTCGCGGTCAGCCGTGACCGGACGTAACGGGACGTGGGGGCGTCGAGGTCGAGGGCCCCGGCGCGGGCCAGGTGCAGGATCTCGGCGGTCGTGAACGTCTTGGTGATGCTGCCGACCGCGAGCTCGTGCAGCGGGGTGAGCCGCGCGCCGGTCCCGTCCTCGCCGACGGCGCCCGACCACGTCCCGGTCGGCGTCACGACGGCGGCGGTGAGGGCGCCGTCCTCGAACGACGACGCCGCCGTGGTGATCGCGGTGTCGAGCGCGGACCGGCGGGCGGCGAGCCCGCCGCCGGCACTGCCGGTGACCGCGGGTGTCGCCGCGCCGGTCGGGTGCGACGTCGCGGTGCACCCCGCCGCCACCACCCCCACGCCCGCCGCCCGCCCCCGGGCGCGTCGTCGGGTTCGTTCGCGCCCCCCCCGATTCAACGCCGCGACGTGTGACCACGCCAGCCCCTCGGACCGGGTGCGGCAGACTCACGGCGTGGACGACGAGACACGGGCGCGCCGGAACCGCTGCACGACCTTCCTCGCGGGTGACGGGCTCGTCGAACCGGCGCAGCTGCTCGCCTCGATCGGCTCCGACGTCGTGCCCGACACCTACGGCGACGGCGGTGTCGTCGCCGACCTGGAGTCCCACGTCGCGGACCTGCTCGGCTTCCCGGCCGCGGTGTTCCTGCCGAGCGGCACGATGGCGCAGGCGGCCACGCTGCGGGTGCACGCCGACGCCCGCGGGCGGCGCACCGTGCTGTGGCACCCGAGCTGCCACCTCGCCACACACGAGGGTGGCGGGTACGCGCGGTTGCACCAGCTCGAGGGACGCGCGGTCGGCGACCGCAGTCGGCTGGTGACGCTCACCGACCTGGAGAGCGTCGCCGAGCCGGTGGCCGCCCTGTTGCTGGAGCTGCCGCAGCGCGATCTGGGCGGTCAGCTGCCGAGCTGGGACGCGCTCACCGAACAGCTCGCCTGGGCCCGCGCCCGCGGCGCCGCCGCGCACCTCGACGGCGCCCGGTTGTGGGAGGCCAGCGCGGGTTACGGGGTCCCCCCCGCCGCCGTCCCGGCCCGGTTCGACAGCGCGGTCGTGTCGTTCTACAAAGGCATCGGCGCCCTGGCCGGCTGTTGCGTCGCCGGGTCGGAGGAGGTCGTCGCGCAGGTCCGCGAATGGCGACGGCGCCTCGGCGGCACGTTGTACGGGATGTGGCCGGCGGCGGCGTCGGCGCTGCGGCTGCTGGACGAGCGACTGGCCGAGATGCCCGCGCGGTCGACCCACGCCCGCGCGATCGCCGCCGCGCTCGCCGGCGTCGACGGGGTGCAGATGCTGCCGGACCCGCCGCAGACGCCGATGATGCACCTGCTGTTCCGCGTGCCCGCCGCGCGTTTCGTCGAGAACGCCCGACGGCTGGCCGACGACCGCGGCATCTGGGTGTGGCCCGATCCGATGCCCACCGACGATCCCGAGGTCGTCCGGTGCGAGCTCTCGGTCGGCCGCGCCACCTGCCGGCTCACGCCGGCCGAGGTCGTCGACATCGTGCAGACGCTGCTCGCCTGACCGGGAGACGTCGACATGCCGCGCAACATGCCCGCCGCCGACGAGCACCTCGACACCGATCGGGTGCGGACCCTGCTGCGCGAGCAGTTCCCCGATCTCGCAGGACTGCCGCTGACGCCGCTGGCCAACGGGTGGGACAACACGCTGCTGCGGCTCGGCGGGGATCTGCTGGTCCGCCTGCCCCGGCGCGAACCCGCCGCCCGGCTGGTGCTCCACGAGCAGCGATGGCTGCCTGCGCTGGCGTCGCGGCTTCCGCTCCCGGTCCCGACACCGGTCCGCGTCGGTCGCCCGAGCGCGACGTACCCCTGGTCGTGGAGCATCACGAGGTTCTTCCCCGGTACGGACGCGGGACAGGCGACCCGGTTCGACACCGACGACGCGGCCCGGGAGCTCGGTCGCTTCCTGGCGGCGTTGCACACCACGGCACCACCCGAGGCACCGACGAACCCGGTCCGCGGGGTTCCCCTGCGTCGTCGCGACGACAGCTTCCAGCAGAACCTCGACCAGGCCGGCGACGCGATCGACGCCGCCGCGGCCCGCGCGATCTGGCACGCCGCCCTCGCCGCCACACCGTGGACGCGGGCCCCGGTGTGGTTCCACGGCGATCTCCACCCCGCCAACATCGTCGTGCGGGACGGGCAGATCGCCGCCGTCATCGACTTCGGCGACCTCGCCGCCGGCGACCCGGCCACCGACCTCGCCGCGGCGTGGATGCTGTTCCCCCGGCCCAGCCGGGCGACGTTCTGGGACGCGTACGCGTCCCGGGCCGGTCACCCCGTCGACGCGGACCTGCGTCTGCGGGCCCACGGTTGGGCGACCGCGTTCGCGGCGGTCTTCCTCGCGCACTCGGCCGACAACCCCGCGATGACGCAGATCGGCGTGCGGACGGCCGCGGCCGTGCTGGAGCCACCGACCTCCGACGACGGGTGACGACCCGAGATCGCTCGAGCGGGCACAGTGTGGCCGTGCTCATCGTGATCTCCGGTCTGCCCGGCACGGGGAAGTCCGCGGTGGCCACCGCCGTCGCCACGGCGCTCGGCGCGGTCCAGCTGTCGATCGACGTCGTCGAGGAAGCCCTGCTCGGCGCGGGCCTTCCCCGGGGGTGGGAGACAGGAGTCGCAGCGTACGAGGCGACCCGCGCCGCCGCCGAGCAGAACCTCCTGCTGGGTCGGACCGTCGTCGTGGACGCGGTCAACGACAGCGAACCCGCGCGTGACACCTGGCGCGGCGCCGCGACGCACACCCGCGTGCCGCTGGCGTTCTTCCTGCTGACGCTCGACGACTCCACCGAGCACCGCCGGCGCCTCGAGGGTCGGACCAGGGACCTGACCCACGTCGTCGAGCCGACCTGGGAGGAGGTGGAACGGCAGGCCGCCACCTCCGCGCCGTGGCGCGACTGCCTCCGTGTCAGCGCCGCGGGTCCGGTCGAGCGGGTGGCGCGGGCCGTCCTGGAACGGCTCCCGGTCAGTCCGGGATGACGGAGTCGCCGCCCGCGAGACGGCGCATCGCCTGCAGGTAGCGGTCGACGATGTGGTGTTGCACGCGCCGGGTGACGGGCCCACCGCACCGGGCGACGAAGGTCGCCGGGCGCGACGACGCCGAGACCGCGAACCACACGTGGTCGTCGGCACCGCGGGTGAGGGTGAAGGCCTCCTCGCCGGACTCCGGATGGCCCGGCAGGGTTCCGTAGGCGAACCCGCACGTGGTGGGCTCGTCGACCGTCCAGACCACACGGCACGGCGCGCGGAGTCCGAGCCACCCGGGGCCGAAGCCGAGGGTGACGACCTCGCCGACGGCGACGCGGGGCGCCGACACCGTCACGTGCAGACCGGCGCCGACCTGCGCCTGCCACGACATCAGACCGTCGACGGCCCGCTCCCACGCGCGGCGGCCGGAGCCCAGGTCGAGCCGACGGTCCAGACCGAGCGCACCGGTACCCGTTCCGGCCCGCGTGACGCCCGGATCGTCGTACGTCAGCGGCTGGGCCTGCAACGTCGCGACCGTGCCCGGCGCCAGCTCGGTGAGCGGGTGGACGATCACCCTTGCGCACCGGGCCTTTCCCGCTCGTGGCAGATCACGACGTACCCGCCACGGCATCGGGATCGGCGTCCTCGCCGTCGAGGCCGCGCGCGTGGTCGTGCTCGTCGTGGAACTGCAGCCACCGCATCCCCAGGTCCTCGCGACGCTGCTCGTCGACGCCCTCGCGGAAGTCCGGGATGAACTCGCGTTCCTCCTCGGCCATGTGCTCGGCGTTGACCTCCTGGGCGGCGCGGACCGCGTCCCACCAGTCCGCCGCGCCCACCGTGCACCCGGCGACCGCCCGGACCGCCTCCCGGATCTCGTTGTGTTCACGGACCGCCGTCACGGCCTCGTCCTCGCCGCCCGCCACCGCGTCCGCCAGTTCCGGGTAGAACAGCTCCTCCTCGGCCACGGCATGCACCTCGAGCCGGTCCGCCAACGACGTCCACGCCACAGCGGGGTCGTCGGCGTGCTCGAGATCGGCGAACGCCCGCCGGAACGCCTCGTGTTCGCTCAGCACCAGCGCGGTGACCTCGAATTCGCTCATGCGGCAAGCCTGCCCACGTCGGCACCGGCTCGGATCGCACCGGCCGGCCCACGATCTCGCCCGGAGGCGGCGATGACGGTAGGACAGGGGGCATGGTGTCCGACGATGCTGCACCGCTGGTCGACGCGGTCGCCGCCCTGCTCGCGCCGGACGGCTGGACAAGCCGTCCGATCGGCGCCGCCCGGTTGACCGCCACGTTCGCGCGGTCGCTGGGGACGGACCTGCAGGTCGTCGTCGAGGTCGTGACGCTGCCGGCGGCGGGCGCCCGCGGTTCCCGACCGCACGCGTCGGTCCGCACCGGTGTCGGGTTCACGGCGGCGATGGACCTGGCGCCGGTGCTGGGTCTGCCGGTGGCGACGGCCGTCGCGTTCCAGCTGGACCCGGACGGTCCGCCGCAGCGCCCGCCGCTCGTCGTGCGTGACGTCGGTTCCGCCGCCGCGGAGCTCGTCACGCGGGCCGGCGCCGCCTGGTCCGCCCCCCCGGCGCGGGTG